>JBNMNM010000088.1:0-9028 GCA_051275585.1 bacterium
CTCTGATTTTCTCCCCTGATTTTCGAAATCCCAATGGATTAAACTCCGAAGATACAAATTCCCAACCCCAAAAGAAATCAAACCCGAACAAATTCCACCTCCACATGAACCAACCATCGTAGAGACAAGGCATGCCTTGTCTCATGGTATTTGGAATCAACAACAGTTTCCATTTTCACACAACATTTTGGAGACAAGGCATGTATTGTCTCATCCTGTCAGTGCCAAAGCCAGATTATCCAAAATCCGAGAATTATTATTTACTGTTTCAAGTGAAATCCCAAAGGTCGAAAAGCCCAAACCCAAAATACGAGCAAAACCAAAAACACCATTAGAAAAACTTATTTTTGATCTTAAAGAGAAAGGAATCAAAGGAAAAATGTTATTCATTGAGGTACAAAATCAAGGTTTTCAAGACAGAGAAACCTTCATTGCAATTAAGAATTTGAGGTAAAAGCAGGTGAGTTCAAATCGTTGTTTTCTTCCATAAGATTTATTGACAACCGTAACCTTTGAGGTTACGAATAATTTATGATAAAATCATTCAAACATAAAGGATTAGAAAAGTTTTTTTATAAAAATAGCAAAAAAGGAATACGACCAGATCATGCTAATAGATTAGGGAGAATTCTAGATCGTCTTGATGCGGCTGGTGATATCAAAGATATGGATTATCCTGGTTCTAATTTACATCAATTGAGTGGAGATAAAAAAGATCAATTTGCTGTAAAAGTATCAGGTAATTGGAGAGTCTTTTTTGAGTTTCTCAATGGAGACGCATACATTGTAGATTATGATGATTATCATTAGGAAGGTGATAAAATGAAAAAAATGAAACGAAAGCCAACTCATCCAGGAAAAATAATCAAAGAAGATTATTTAGTACCATTATCAATTAAAATAAAAGATATGGCTTCAAACCTTGGAGTTTCAAGAAAAACATTATCAAAAATAGTGAATGAAAAAGGGGCGATTTCTCCTGACATGGCGTTACGATTATCACGAGCATTTGATACAACTCCTGATTTGTGGCTAAATTTGCAAACAAAATATGACTTGTGGATTGCTGAGCATGCAGTCGGCACTTGGCAATCAGTGAAACCTATTTCACGGCAGTTATTGCACTCAAGATAAAAGTGCCATTCAAAAGGTTAATATTATGGCTAGTATACTTCAAGAAATTAAAAACCAGAAGTAGTTGCTCAAGCAAAAAAATTAGCAACTGAAATGTTATTAAATATCCATCTATCAGAACTCACTCAAAAAGAGCTTGCAACCGCAATGGGAGTTTAATCCAACCATTCAAGGTATGGAAAAAGTTGGTCAGGATATTACGTTATCTTCACGTAAAAAGTATATTGAAGCTACTGGTGGTAAACTGCATCTTGATATTGACATGTTAGATGGAAGTCATTTTTGATTTATGGTGTAATTTTCTTCTAATAGGAAAAATTAACTTGTCCTCTTTTTCCTGAATTCTATAGCTTCAAGCAAAAGATTACTGAGTTGCCTAACTCTTTTACCTGTTGTACAAGCAACTTTAGAATATGAAGTTGCTAGAAAAAATAGAGTTCAGAGTAGTATTTCCGCCATACAGGTGGCTTAGAAAGTTTAACTATTTTTGTAATCTAGCAAACTAATGTTACCCGCCGTACAGGTGGCTTCAAAAATTTAATATTAAATAAATAAAAAAAGGTCTGTACTTAGATAGAGCTTTTTGTTTAGCTATTCATTAAATAAAAATTGTCCGTTTAACTATTATTGTAATTTTTTTTTTTTTAGAGAGGTCATCTAAAAGGAGATAATTTCAAAATTTTATTTTCATTAAAAATAAAATTGATAGAACCTGTATAGATATAAGTTATATTAATAATATACTATAGTAGTGCTCTTTTTATGGTGTAGCTGTAAGGAAAGTAAAATTTTTATCATCTAATATGGAGAATATTTTTGTATGGTTAACAATTATATTGATATTCAAAGTCCTGGTTATGAAGGATTTCTTTTAATTTATCGGATTTTTCATGGATGTATTTCTGAGAAAAATAACACAGCTAATTCTTTAGCAATTAGTTTTCCTGATTACTGCTTTGAAGCAAATCGAAAAAAAGGAAATTGTACTCTAGGAAAGCGTCTGCGAATATTTGGAAAAATTCCAAGTTTGTTACGATTCCTAAACAACCCTTACATTGTATCACTATCAAAAGCAGGTGTGGTTACAATTACTGATCCATTGAAAATACCTGAAAAAACATATCCTGTTTGTTTTGTTCGTGATCGTCGCTTAGATAGATATTTTCGTGATTGGAGAGACTCAGATAGAACAATGTTATCTGAGTTTAAATTTCCTTTTATTACTTTGGACAGTAGTCGTAGCAATAATAAGTTTACACTACGAATCAGACAAGATTTTGTAGAGGAATATTCTACAGGTGAGTATAGTTCTTATGGCTTAAGTAAAGATGGAAGCACTGTTCCATGGTGGAATGAACATACTGTTGAAGGAGTAAGCTAGTGATATTTGCAAATACAAAACAACAACCTCTTGATCAACATCGGAAAGCTGTTGCCTTACTTTCGGCTGCTATTCCTGATGCTCTTGATCTTGATTTTTCTAGTATTGATTATGACAATCAAAAGATCAAAAATACTTGTTATAAAGCTGGGTTTGATCATGATTTAGGTAAAGTTCTTCCTTCCTTTCAAAGCTATATTCAAAGCAAATTGAAGCTCCAAGATGAGTATGAGACTCTTGGAGAGTGTGAAAAATATGACATTGAAAATGAACCAACTCATAATGAAATGTCGTATTGGTTGGCAGGATTAAAAATTGAAGCTGAAAGTTTAAAGAGTAAGAGTAAGATTGATAATGAAGCTTATCTTTATGCTGTTTTATGGCATCATGCGAAAGTAATTCGGAAAGGAAAAAAATCATTTTCTGATATTGTAAGAGAGTATCTAAAAAAAGGTGCAAATGAAGCTTCCTTAAAAACTCTATTAAAAGAAAGTGGAGAGTTAGAACTTTCAAAGCTTAAAAAAATAACTAATCCATCAGAATTTACCTTAGATCATGTGGGAGAAGTTTTTAAGCACCCAATGCCTGAAGAACCTTCCATTGGATCTGAAGACTTATTCCGAAAGGAACAAAGAAAGAATGTAGTGAATACATTGGTTCGTCTTTGTGTGGTTACAGCAGATCGTTATATTTCCTCTTTATCAAAAGAAGAATTACAATTTTTTTTAGATGAAAACAAAGCAGATGAAGTTGCAAAAGGGTTTTTATCTTCTGGAAATCAATCTTTAGCAAAAGATATTGAAGCATACCTTAAAAAACATGAAGGTTCAGAACGGTCAAAAGTTCAAAAAGAGGTTGCTATTGGATTATCTCGCCTTAGTCATAGTGTTTGTTCTGGTGCTCCAGGAGTAGGAAAAACAAGAATTGCATTACAAGCTTATGTTTTACGGCAACAAAAATTCCAAAAAAAGAAACTGATTGAAGCAAATAAGTTGGTTTGGATTTGTCCTAGAGTTACTGTTTGTGAGGGAGTGGTTAAAGAACTTAGTGAAAACTTACCAAATGCTAGAATTGCCTTGGTAACAGGAAAAAGTCAGTTAGTGTTTCATCAACAGAAATCAGAAGATCTAAACATAGAAGATCAAAATCAAAATATTGATGTTTTGGTAACAACGATTGATCAACTTTGCCATGATTTATTGGTTCATAGACGATTTACAGAATTAATCTCATTTTTTAATGCGAGTCTTGTTTTTGATGAATTCCATGAATTTTTTGATGTACCAAGTTTTTTCCCTCTCTTTTATGAACTAACTACATTAAAAAGCCTTTGCCAAACTCAAGATATTACCTTGCTTTCAGGAACACCAAATCCTCTATTCTTGAACTTTCTAGAAACTTTTTATCGAAATCCTGTTGCTTGCGAATCATTTAATCCTGCTAAATTTAACGTTTCTTTCTCTGAAGAAAAGTTTTCAAAAGGAATGGTTCCAGAAAATGTTCAAAATAATTCAATTAACATTTTCAACTATGCACAAACAGCTCAATACAATTTCCTGAATTACCCACAAAACCAAGCAATTCCTTTTCATGGTGCTTATCTTGAAAAAGATCGAAGTGCCTTGTTTAAAGATTTGATGAGTAGTCCAAATGCAACTAACCCTGCATTTCCTATTATTTTTTCAGGTCCAGCAGCACAAGCTTCTTTGAATATTTCAAGGAAAAATGGAGTGATTGAACTATCCACTCCTGAAAATGTTTTGCAACGGTTTGGGCGTGTGAATCGTTTTGGTGAGTGTTCAGAGGCAAATATTAAAATTATTGCTGAAGTAGAACGACTGAAAAAGGGTAAAAATTTATCTTATAAAGATGCTATTCTTCAATTAAGTGGAAATCAATTTTTAGCAGCTCATTTTTACTTTTACTTTCAACTTAAAAATTATTCTTTAATGCCTGAGAGTTTTAAAGATATTGCTAAAATTTATGACCATTTCTATCGACTCTTACTTGGAAATACTGCTGTAGAAGAGGAACACTACCAGCTAAGTATTGCCGTTGTGAAAATGTTTATTCAAAAGTCAGAACTAGATATTCCTGAATTGGATGATCATATAAAGAGTGTAAAAACTAAGTTTGATGATCCTAAAAATAAAACTTATTTATCAACTCTTTGGGTTAAAGCGTTTGGTAAAAAGCTGAATAAAAAACAAAAAGACAGCTTATCTAGTGATCTTTTTATATTAAAAAGAGTGATTTTTGAGCTGAATAATGCGGCTGAAAAATCATTGGAAAAGACAATTGGAGATGGAAACAAGTTTTTAAAAAGTTATGAACCAGTCAAGTTTATTCAAGGAAGTAAGTCTAAAAAGAAAATGGTTCCTAAACTAAGGGGAAGTTCTGTTTCTTGTTCTGCTTTACACCTTAAAATTCATTATCAAAATGATAATACTGTGAAGGTTTCTTCAGAAGGGTATTTACATGAGGATAATAGTAAGAATGTTTTTTCTTTTGATGAACAACGATTAGCACGAGATTTAGATTTACTAGAACTGTACTTGGATTATTTAAAATCAACTGATCCTAAAAGACTGAAGAATATTAAAGATAAAGCAAAGTATGGAAACTATTCCAAAGAGGATTGGCTTCTTTTTGAGTCAAACCCTGAGAATCCATTTTTAATGTCTTTTGCATATCAGTCTGGAAAAATTGAGGATATTTCAGCAAAAGATCTACAATACCCAGGTTCTTTTTATGTTACAGCCGTTCTTCAAGATTCAAGAGAAGTTCCTGTAGGCGTAATGAGATTCAAAGAAGAAGGGGCTTTTCAAGAATTAATTACAAATTTAAATAAACAAGAACAAACAAAAGAAACTGAGCAACAGGTTTGTTTTTAAGCAGAATCAAACAATAATTATAATTTTAAAAATATAAAATTGGAGTAGTAACGATGTCTCGAAAAATTGAAGGAATTAAAAGTGTTGAACTAAAAATTAGTGCAAGTGGTTTTGGTGTTGTGAACTGGAATGGAAGCAGTGATGAGTCCAAATATAATAACCACCTTGTTCCTAAAATGCGTACTAATAAAATTTCAAATGAAAAGTCGATGTATATTTCTAGAAATTGCATTCGACATAATCTTTTTGTGGATGAATCCAGATCTTTTAATCAATATAAATTAGAGCAAACTAAATCTGAGCTAGGTACTGCAAAAATTCAATTGATTGTTAAAAAAGCTCTCGCTTCTATTGTAGGACTTGTTCAGGGGTACATGGTTACAGGTAAAGGAAGTTCTAGTTTTACAAGAACATCTCCTTTATTAGTTGAAGATTTTCGAGAATTAAGAGGGGAGCAAAACCCTGCTGAAGTAGGAGTAAATTCTTATGCTGTTGATGCTGAAGGAAATAAAGATAAGAACTCTTTATTTTATCAACATAGCTTTGGAGAAACTGAGTATGAAGGTTATGCTTGTATTTTGATTGAAGATTTACAATTTATTCCTTTAGGAAATAACTTTGCCCAACCAGCATATCCAACTAAATTGGATGATAAAAAAGATATTAAAGAAATTCAGAAAGTGATTAAAGAGTATCTACAAAAACTTGGAGCTGATTTAGATAAATCCAAAAAGCCTGACATTTCTGTTGGTGATTTTGAGCGGAAAGGAAGTTTGATTCCTTCTCATGAGTTTGGGCTTTTATTAAACCAAGATGCAATTGGTCTTCTTGTTCAAGATGTGATTCGTAGGTTTAATGATCTAAGCATTGTTCAAGGAAAAGGGTTTATGCGTGTTGATGATGTTAAAGTTCACTATAATAGTGGAAATAAGGCAATGGTAGTAAAGCGTTCTGATAATTTAACAGAAAGTAAAGAAACAAAGTATGCTGAATTCTATCAAGCTATTTCTAAAGGAGCTTAACTATGCTTCGAATTGAGATTAATTTTCACAGTGCTTATAGTGGTGTTTGGGATGAGAAATCAAAAACGCCTTCCAGAAAAGAGAAGGGATACCACTTATGGGGGATCTTATTTCGATTAATGGGGGAAAGACTTCGACTTTCACAATTGGTTGATGAATTTTCAGCTTTTCCTCAAGAACATCCAATTCAACAGGTGCAACTACCTCGTTTTTTGGAAACACTTTCTTCCAATTCGAATGAATTAGTTCGTCCTGAAAAAGCATATTATTCTAAGTCGAATGAAGTTTCTCTGCAATATAAGGATACTGAGAAGAAACCAGCTTATGATGTAATAGAGAAATATAAACCATTCAATTTATTGTGTGCTTCTGATGAAGTAATTCAACAGATTTTGCTAGAAACAGAAAAAACATATCCAACAGTTTATCGTTTGCTCCAGAAAGATGAAGACCTTTGTGGCGTTCATGATCAGAACGTAGAAATTGATATTGGTGATAAAGTTGAATTGTGGTTTCAGTTTATTGAAGAGTTCCTAAGCAAGCAAGATGCAATACTTTGGGATGTAAAAATTCTGGAATCATTAAATGAAAAGTTTCATGATTTAGAAGAAGGAAACCTTCAAATAATGCGGTTTCGTTTTAATTTATTTATGCTTTATCTTGGAATTGTTCGCCAACAAGGGTTTCTTGATTCAAAAATGGGAACAATGGCAGGGGGAGCATTATTTAAGTATCTTCAAAAAATAGAAGGTTATCCCAATGATAAAAAGAAAGACTTAGGAATTGGTGATTTAAGGAAAGGAGTATCCTTTTTAAATTCACGAGATTTTACTCTTGGGTTGTATAAGGTTACACCAAAAACACAGTTAAAAGCTGCACCTGCTAAAATTCTGAAGAAAGATGGTCGACTCTGTTTTTGGATTGAGTCTAGTCATCCTGATTTAGAAAAACGAGTGGAGCATGAAGAATTTATTTATGATCGTATTCAAGACTCAGGAGTCCACTGTTTTCGTTACGGAAAAAAGGGATTGGCTTATGTTGAGCAAGTTCGTTTATTGATGAATGATGCTGATTATAATATTGCAAATGAGTTTGAGTATAATCATATCTCTAAATTAGACTTTTCAGAGAAGTGATAAAGATGGTTTTACCCTTCCTTTTTATGTAAAATCTTATGTTGTTGATTTTAAATGGTTTTATTGTAGCTTGTAAAAAGGAAGGTATTTGAAGGTGATTTAAGATTAAGTTATTGGTTTTTCTTTATATTTTGTCTATATTAAGGAAAATTTAAGGGTTACCCACCGCACAGGTGGCTTAGAAACTGCAACGAAAGACCAAATGGATAGCCCTAGAGTTACCCACCGCACAGGTGGCTTAGAAATAAACGTGCAGCTTCATCTTTTTCAGTTTCATGTTACCCACCGCACAGGTGGCTTAGAAATAAGACGGAAGAGGATTTTAAATTATTCTTCCGTTACCCACCGCACAGGTGGCTTAGAAAATTTAGACGAGTAAACGAATTCACTTTTTGCGAGTTACCCACCGCACAGGTGGCTTAGAAAATTACGTGATTGAAAATTGCACCCTGTAGAAGGTTACCCACCGCACAGGTGGCTTAGAAATGTCCAAGTTGGAAACGTTTTAGCTGATTTAGGTTACCCACCGCACAGGTGGCTTAGAAATTGGTGAAGAATTAGTTACTAACGTTGAAATCGTTACCCACCGCACAGGTGGCTTAGAAAATGCACGAAAAAACAGGCGAAAGCTCTTATTGAGTTACCCACCGCACAGGTGGCTTAGAAAGAGCTGATATTGAGCAGGAAAATTACTATCAGGTTACCCACCGCACAGGTGGCTTAGAAATGCTCCAGGCACTGTAATATATCCAAATCGATGTTACCCACCGCACAGGTGGCTTAGAAAACCAGCAGAATGAAAACGAACTTTAACTAATTGTTACCCACCGCACAGGTGGCTTAGAAAGATTATCCATCGAGCCAGCTAAATCGATCACAAGTTACCCACCGCACAGGTGGCTTAGAAAATCAGAAAGAAAATCCTCCTACTATTTGATAATGTTACCCACCGCACAGGTGGCTTAGAAATTCATATCAAGCAGAAACATAGGGATTTTAACGTTACCCACCGCACAGGTGGCTTAGAAAGTTAAGGAAAAGTACCGTATTTAATCATGTGAAGTTACCCACCGCACAGGTGGCTTAGAAAATTGTGAACCTAGATTTACCTCTTTGCAAGAAGTTACCCACCGCACAGGTGGCTTAGAAATAAAAACTCAATTCCCATTTTTAAATCTTGGCGTTACCCACCGCACAGGTGGCTTAGAAATCTTGAATTCTCTTTTCTAACTCTAGCTTATCGTTACCCACCGCACAGGTGGCTTAGAAACTTTGGAATAACCATTAAATCATTTTTTTGTTGTTACCCACCGCACAGGTGGCTTAGAAATCTAAAAAAAAAGAGGTTTTGCGTACATTGTCGTTACCCACCGCACAGGTGGCTTAGAAAGAACAACAGGTTTTGCAGATGGCATGACGTCCGTTACCCACCGCACAGGTGGCTTAGAAAAAAAAGTATGT
>JBNMNM010000089.1:0-8984 GCA_051275585.1 bacterium
GGAAATCCTTTCTTTTTACTGAAAAAAGCCTTAAATGCTTCACTCAGATCCATTAAGGTTTGTTGTAGTGGCTGGGAATGGGTTTCTTTAAGAAAAGAAGTTTCTTCTAATTTTTTCCAAGAAGTGAGAAGAGAAGACGTTTTATTGTAGGAGAAAACTGTCTCTTTTTTGTCTAGCTTTTCTTTATTCAAAGCAAGTGCTTTATTCCAGACAAACCGATTACAGCCAGCAAATTGGAAGAACTTTTCAATCTGCTTTTTGTTTGGTTTTAATCTGAATTTGAAAGCCTTGCGAATGATCATTTTGTTTCTTTGAGGAGGTTCAAAATTATTCTTAAATTTAAAGTTATGTCGAATACTGGTTGTTTTATGTACCAGTGATGACTAAAAAATCAATTAATTACAAATTTCGCAAACCGCTCGGGATAAGGACAACCTTTTACATCCTCCACCTGAAGGAAGAGGTTTTACGGTTGGCTAGATAAAATTTGAAGTAGTTTATCTCATTTTATCTTCAAAAATGCTAGTTAAAAGTTCTGCGTAGTTCTCAGCTTATCCCTAAAACTTCATATAAACGATATTCTCCTGATTTCCCTTTGAGTGAAGTTTGAAAAACCTGTCCTTTTTTAATTTGGCTTTTCACATATTCATAGACATCATGAGTAATCAAAAAATCAGTTCCTGCCTTTTTAGTCATACTCTCTACTCGGCTTGCTAAATTTACAGCATCTCCAATTGCCGTAAACTGGCGACTATCAGGATGTCCCATCTCTCCTACAATCACTTCTCCAAAATGGATTCCAACTCCAATTTTAAACTGGACTGAAAAATGCTCTTGCAAATGTTGATTTAAAAATTTCAAATTTTCTTGCATTTGAATTCCTGCTTTTACAGCATCAAGACACGCTTCTTCTGGAGAACCACAATTTAATCCAAACATCGCCATAATTCCATCCCCCATATATTTATCAATAAAACCTCTAGATTGAATAATAGCCTCACCCATTTGGAAAAAATAACGATTTAAAATATGAACAACATCATACGACAAATTGTTTTCAACAAAAGGTGTAAAATTTCGGATATCACTAAAAAGCACCGCTATTTTTTTTTGCTCTCCAGCACTTCGTCCTATTTCTGAAATAGCCATATCAACATCTCGATCATCAAGAACAAGTCTACGAACTTGAACATCTCCTCGAATTTTTGTTTGACAAGCCAGACGAATATGATCATCAAGTCCTTTTTTTTCTGCTAACTTTTTCTCTTTTTCTGTTCGTGGTAGAACATTTCCTAACGAATCCTCATGAACTACAATTCGACAAGTCGAACATGATGCCTTTCCTCCACAAGCATAAATCTGAGGAATATCATTTTTCAAAGCAATTTCTAACAAATTTAGGTCAAGATTTTCTTCTTCTATCGTCTTTTCATGTTCATAAACAATTTTAGCCATTTTAAAACTCGAAAAAATTTAACAATTGTCGCAAGATGCTTTTTCCATTTTACATTGATTTTAAATTTCGAAGGAGGATTTAACCGTGTTTAACTTTGCAAAAATCAAAGCAAGAGGACTAAGCTTTCAATTAGCTTGGGATTTAATCATGGTGTTTCTGCTGTTTTTTAATCTTTTTATTATTGTTTTTGATTTTAGTTACTTCTTTCTGCGACCTTATTATGTTAAGTATGTTCCACAAATAAGCCAGATTTATGATCAAGTAAAAGGAGTTAAACCTCATCCTTTAACCAACAAGTATTTAATTACTTCACAACAAGCATTTAACCAGTGGCCAAAAAATAATACCTCTCTTCAATTTAAGAAAGATATCATCCTAGTTAAATCGCTTTCACAAGAAATTATTGAAAAAAATCCTTTTTCATTATCAGGACAAAGTCACAATTTAGAGCTGATTGTTGAACTTACAGAAATAAAATTAAAAGAAGAAAAAGTTTTTTTAACAAACCAAGTGGTTTCTCCAACCCAAGTTTTGCAAAAGTTTTGGGAGTTTAACGGAAAAAATTATAAATCTCGATTATTATTTTTTGAAAATCAAATTTCTCCTTTACTATCGGTTAATTACCATCGAGATCGAAGACTAACTGGAGATTATGTTGATCATTTTTTTTGGATTGATCTTCCTTTTTTAATTATTTTCTTTTGGGAATTTTTAATTCGTTGGCTTTTTGCAGTACGAAATAAGACCTATATTAAATGGTTCCTTTTCCCACTTTATAATTGGTATGATATTTTAGGTTTAATTCCATTCTTACGTGTTTTCCGATTATTCCGAGTGATTTCTATTTATGTTCGTTTGATTCGTAGTGATATAACTACTGTTGGTGATGATTTTATAAGTCGTGCTTTTCGTTATTACTCAAATATTCTCACTGAAGAAATTTCCGATATGGTTGCAATTCGAATTTTATCTGAGGTTCAAGATGAAGTTCGTTCAGGAGCTTCTATTAATATTCTACTATCAGCATTAGAACCACGTCGTCATGCAATCAAAAAAATGGTGATTGAATACACAAAACATTTTGTTGATGAAGAAAGTACAATTGAGGATTTTCGTTATTTATTAGAGGACAGTTTAGGAGAAGCAGCAAGAAAAAGTACATCTTTACTATTAATTCCAGGTATTATCAAAGAAACCTTAATGAAAGATATTGGAATTGCAATTTATGATGCACTTCGAGAAACATTGCTTACCTCAATGAGTGATGAAAAACGTTATAATACGGTTGGGAATATTGTTGATTATGTTCTTGATGATATTTTAAAAGGAAATGAGAACAGTGAGATCAATCAACTTAGTCAAGAAGTGATTATTGATGTGATTGAAAATATGAAGAATGCTGTTGCGGTCAAAAAGTGGGCAATACCTAATGAAGAGAAAAAAGAAAAAGAAGCAGCTGATATTAATGCAAATGCGATTGTTCCTGTTAAATAATAAAATCAAGGCCTCATTAAGTGAGGCCTTTTTTATTAATCAAACATCAAATTTATTCGGCTTTCCAAGCAAAACATTTTTCTTGAGCAGATTGAATGTTTTTTCCTGCTTCCTCAAAAAATGAGCTTAAAGAAGATAATTTTTGAGTTTGTTTATCAATCATTTTTTGAACAGAATCAGCAGAAGGTGATCCAGTATGTTTTTTTTCACTAATTAGATCTTTTGGAGAATTTAAGAGATCTAAATCCTCTTGTGTAATCGTAATGTCCAATCCACGCTCTTGAATTGACTGTTCCATTGCAGAAAGTGTCAATTTTCCCTCTGAACGGCTATACTTTACTGCTAATGCAAGCAAATTGTAACAATCTCTAAATGCTAAAGAATACTTCTGAGCTAACCAATCCGCAACATCAGCACTATTCATAAAACCAAACTCACACTTATGTTGCATCTCTTCTCGTTTTGCTACCAAGGTGTCGATTACTCCTGATAAAATCAGTGGAGCATCTGCACACTCTCGAAACAGATCCATAATCAAGTATTTTGTTTGCTGACTATCTCGGTTGTAACCACTCATCGAACCTTTTTGGATTCCCATCAAACTAACCCAGATTCCATGAGCCATTGATGCTTTTGAGCGAATAATTTCTGCAAAATCAAGATTTCGTTTCTGAGGCATAATTGATGATCCAGTAACAAATTGGTCATCAATATCAATCATATCATAATATGGTAGATTCAATAGCATCAGATCTTGAGCAACTGTTGCTAGGTGGTTCATCATAAAGGAAAAAGTAGAAGTCAATTGAGCTTCATTTTCCCAACGAGAACTAATACAATCCAAAGTATTTTCTTCAACACCTTCAAAACCTAAAAGTTCTGCTGTTGTTTCTCGATTAATTTTCCACGAAGTACCAAAAGAAGCCGCAGCACCAAGAGGTGAATAATTTAAGAATTCAAAGTCATTTTTCAAACGAGTTAAATCTCGCAAAAGACCTTGACTCCAATTTGTCATCCAATGTGCAAAAGTCGTAATCATTGCAGGCTGATAATGCGTAAAGCCTGGCATATAAGAGTGAAGTTCTTCCTTTGCTTTATTTAAAATCGATTCAATTAATTTCATCAATTTCTGAGCTGAAACTAAAACCTCATTCCTCATATACAAACGCATATCCGTCGAAACCTGATCATTTCGACTTCTTCCTGTATGCATTTTTTTTCCAGCAGAAACTTCACAGTCATTTGTAACAAAATGCTCTATATTGATATGAACATCTTCTTTTTGAGGATCAAGAGCAAACTCGCCTTGCTCATATTTTTTTTGAAGTTCAGTCAACGAATTTTGAATTCCTTGCAACTCTTCTTTTGATAAAACACCAACCTGATGCAACATAATTGAGTGTGCTAAATTTGTCCAAATATCAAAAGGAAGAAGAACTTCATCTGCCATTGGAATCGCATTAACATCTCTTCCTGCACAAAATTGAACATTTGCAGTATCTGGTGTTTTCTCTAAATGATCGCCCCAAATTTGATTCTTCAATTGATCACCTCTTTTTAAAGTTAAGAGTTGCTAGGTAGTTCACTACCAGCTTTAAGAGTTCCATTTGGTTTAATATCAGCCAAAGTGGTAACATCTTTATCAAAAATAAATTCTAGAATAAAAATAAATGTAGTTTGCAACATTGAGAATAGAGGAACAGCTAATAAAGCTCCAACTAAACCAAATGTTCTCTCACCTGCAATCAAAGCAAAAATTACAAGTACAGGATGAATCTCAGCAGATTTTCCAATAATTTTTGGATTTAAGAAGTTTCCTTCTATAAAATGAATTCCTAAAATCCACAATAACATTAGAAACGCTGATAACGGAGATGTTGTTAACGCCATTAAAACAATTGGTACAGAGGAAAGAACCACTCCAAAAATTGGAATCAAGGAAAAAATTGCGGCTAGAAAAGATAAGGTCAAGGCAAAATTAATATTAAAAAGAAATAATCCTACTCCTGTGAGCGTTCCATTGACCAAGCAGATAATTAACTGCCCTCGAACTACTCCATTTAAACCAGTATCTAACCTTTCTAGAAAAAGATCTAAATTATCACTAAAGGATTTTGGAAAAAGACCTCGAAAAAAATTCATAATTCTTTGTGAATCAATAATCATAAAAGCAGACATCATAAAAACAATGGTTGTGGTTAAAACAGAACCTAAAATAGAAACCACCACTTTTTGACCAATATCTAACAAATTCACAAATACATTTTGGAGATTATTGACTAATTTTGCGACCATCTCATTCATCATTTTAGTCACATCAAAATCTTTCTTCTTTTTCTCTACCCTTAATATCTTTGATGAATGTGGAATAATTTGGAACCCATTTTTTTCGTGATGAATTTCAAATCTTGTTTTTGAAAGAAAACCTAAAAATTCTTGCGTAGAAGTTTTTCTTCTTCGTTGATATTTATCTTTTTTAGGAACTTCTGGTTTTATTATTTTTTTCTCTAATTTTTGTTCAATCTTAGGAAACCAAGCAGTTGCAGTTTTTACTTTTTCAGAAATAATAGGAATCCAATTTTTTTTAAAAACCTTTCCATATGTAGGAATATTTTTTGCTAAGATCTGCATTTCATTTCCAAGATTAATCACAAAGTAGGTTCCACCAAATGATAATCCTGTAATAGAAACTAAATAAATCATAATAATCACAAAACCACGACTAACTTTAAATCGACCAAATAATTTCTTTTTTGTAAGTTTATCAACTACAGGTGAAAGAATATAAGCCAAGAAAATGGCAAGAATTAGAGGCAATAATGCCTTTTGAACGTTGTATAATAAAACTCCAACAAATAACAATAATGCAGAAGCAATTACTATCCGAAGGCTTTTTTTAGATAAATTCATGATCGAATTACAGAGAATACAGGTTAGGATTGAATAATAATCAACAGAGTGTTATTGATTTTTGACTTGTTAATAAGTGCATTTTTGAAAGGTTTTCGTAAACCTATACAATTATTTCTGAAAAAAAAATTTGATATTCTCTTAAAGATAAACAGAAACACAATTTCCTATGACTACAAGTCCTAAAATTCAAGCTGAAGTAGATAAACGAAGAACCTTTGCCATTATTAGTCATCCTGATGCTGGAAAGACTACGTTAACAGAGAAACTCCTCCTTTTTGGGGGTGCTATCCAACTTGCTGGAACGGTTAAGGCAAAAAAATCAAAAAAGTATGCTACCTCAGATTGGATGGAAATTGAAAAACAAAGAGGAATCAGTGTTACATCTTCAGTAATGAAGTTCCTTTATCGTGACTTTGAGGTAAATCTTCTTGATACTCCAGGTCATCAGGATTTCTCTGAAGATACATACCGAGTACTTACGGCCGTTGATAGTAGTTTAATGATTATCGATTGTGTTAAAGGGGTAGAAACTCAGACTATCAAACTACTTGAAGTTTGTCGGATGAGAAGTACTCCAGTAATGACATTCATCAATAAACTAGATCGAGAAGGAAAAAATGCTTTTGATCTACTTGATGAAATTGAGAAGATCTTAAAAATTCGTTGTACTCCAATTACATGGCCAATTGGAATGGGAAGAGAGTTCAAAGGTGTTTATGACATTCCAAACCAACGAATTCGGATTTTTGAAGCTGGGGAAAGAACAAGTGACTTTGAAACTGTTGAAATTCAGGGTGTTGATGATCCAAAACTTGACGAATTAGTAGGAAGCGAAGATGCAGATCAACTTCGTGAAGATCTAGAACTACTTGAAGCAGGCAATGTATTTTCAAAAGAAGAGTACCTTGCGGGAGAATTAACTCCTGTATTTTTTGGTTCAGCAATCAATAATTTTGGAGTTCAAGAGTTCTTAGATAACTTTCTTGATTACTCTCCAAAGCCACAACCAAGAACATCACTTGAACGAACGGTTGAACCTACAGAAACGAAACTCACAGGATTTATTTTTAAAATCCAAGCAAATATGGATCCGAACCATCGTGATCGAATTGCATTCATGCGAATTTGCTCAGGAGAGTTTGTTAAAGGTAAAAAAGTCTATTTAAGTCGTTTAAAACGAGAGATAAAACTAAACAATACCGTTACATTTTTGGCACAAAGTCGAGAGCAAGTAGAAACAGCCTATGCTGGTGATATTGTTGGGTTTCATGATCCTGGCTTGTTTCAAATCGGGGATAGTTTTACAGAAGGCGAGAAGCTAAATTTTGTTGGAGTTCCTCATTTTGCACCAGAGCATTTTATTAAGGTTCGTTTAGCGAATCCTCTTAAAATGAAGCAGTTGGAAAAAGGTTTGAATCAACTATCTGAAGAAGGTGCAACACAAGTTTTCCGACCTCTTCATACCAATGATCCAATTTTAGGTGTTGTAGGAGTGCTTCAATTTGAAGTAATTAAGTTTCGATTACAAAATGAGTATGGCGTAGAGGGAATTTTTGAAGGAGTTCCATACACTTGTGCTCGTTGGTATCATAGTGAAGATCCAAAAGAATTAAAACAATTTGAAACTCGATATTCAGATCAAATTGCTCTTGATGTTGATAAGAAAAAGATTTTCTTAGCTAACTCTAAGTGGGATATTGATTTTACAAAGAAAAAATTCGAACATTTAGAGTTCTACCAAAACTCAGATCATATTCCAGTTTAAAAAAATGGCGGCACCAACTCAAGGTAAGACAAAACTAATTGTAAAGAATAGAAAAGCTTTTCACAATTTTGAAGTTCTAGATCGCTTTGAAGCTGGAATTTCATTAGTTGGTACGGAGGCAAAAAGTCTTCGTGCGGGCAATGTAAAAATCACAGAAGCGTTTTGTAATATTACTGAAGATATTCAGTTAGAACTTCGAAATTTACATATTAGTCATTATGATTTTGGGAACCGCCATAATCATGAAACAAATCGAACTCGTAAATTATTGATGCATAAGCAGGAAATTATTCGTCTTTATGCAAAAATTCGAGAAAAGGGGTTGACTTTAATCCCTATCAGCTTGTACTTTAAACAAAGTCGTGTTAAAGTTGAGATCGCACTTTGTCGAGGAAAGAAGCTACATGACAAACGAGCAACAATTCGAGATAAAGATATCAAACGAGATGTTGATCGAGCATTAAAGCAACAAGACTAGAAAAAATCTTATCTGATAGATTGGGGGTGTCACGGCTTTCGACTGGAATTCAGGTTTGGTGAGATAGCAAGTAGTGGTTAGTCGAACGGCCACTTGAAAAATCGACTACAATTTAGTTGCTAATAACAACGATTATTCTCTAAATACTGCTGCAGTAGCAGCGTAATTTGAGCGCAGAGCCTATAAGGTCTAATACGTAGGATCTTTGTGAAAAATTAATAAGACTTATTCCTTTATCCTGCTGGTGTGTAAAGGAAGACATTTTAGTCAGATCGTGTTGGTTGAGCCCGTTAGCTGGCAACAAACCAATATTAAAGGTG
The DNA here is from genome assembly GCA_051275585.1 of bacterium. Lineage (GTDB taxonomy): Bacteria > SAR324 > SAR324 > XYD2-FULL-50-16 > JBNMNM01 > JBNMNM01. The sequence continues at coordinate 8,427 of JBNMNM010000089.1, forward strand.
AAAAGCTAACTAAACTTGTAGAGACTCATTAAATTGGTTCACAGGACCTGGGTTCGACTCCCAGCACCTCCACCAAAAACAATAGCATTATCAATAACTTGCAAAGAAAGTCACAAAAAACAGCAATATTGATAAAGTGAATAATTATAGTAAGATAAAGGAGTACCTCAAAAGGCAGAAATCACCAAAAACAGCTTTTAATGAGGAACTCTTGTTGTTTAAAGACAATAAATAGACAACAGGGATTTACTCCTGTTGCCCGAAAAGGTTTACTTAAGTGAAAGGTCTAATTGATTTGTTATTATCAACTCTGGATTTTTCTTTGATTGCTTACCTATTGAATAACGTACCTTTACTTCGTGGAATTCGAAGCCTGAAAAGATTTCTCGGATTTCAGGAGTGTCATTAATACTGAGTAAAAATTTACCTTCTATATTTCGCAAAATTTCAGACATTTGGAAAAAGTCTTCTTTTGAAAAAATGTTTTTTCCATAATCCGTTTCTGAATTAAAATAAGGTGGATCAAGGTAGAACAATGTATGTGGACGATCATATCGT
>JBNMNM010000090.1:0-8969 GCA_051275585.1 bacterium
CTGAAGAAAATTCAATAAGATTACGTTCATCGAGTCCATTCGTGGGGATTTTAAGTCCTCAAGAAAAAGATGAAATATTTCTTTCTTATTCAAAAATGTATTCTTCTGTTAATTCTTATTAATTTTCTTAAAGTAAGAGAAAAAGGTTCGAAGTCGTAAAGTTCGTTTGAGTTATTTTGGCATAAAACATGATTACCAATAGATAACATGACTCATTCTTTCACTTCTTTCCCCAAAGTGGCGATGAACGGACTAAATCCTTATCAAGCTCAGGCTGCTGTTTCAAATAGTGGTCAGAATGGAAAAAATATTAATTATACGGCAAAACAATCCACTGCAAATGATTCCTCTCCTATTGCTCAAAAAGCAATTCCTCAGGAAATGGAGATGGAAAAGGCAAAAGGTGCACAAAGTGAGGTTAGTGAATACCTTACTCGTGTTTCTCGTTTAGAGAATCGAATTAAGAGTGGATCAATATCAGAAGATGAAATCGATCGTGTGCTAGGTTCTTTAGATAAGAAGGTGATGGGACTTTCAGGTAAGGCACGACAACGAATTAATAAAATTCGAGAATTTCAAGACCTAAAACTAGAGCAGGCAAAAGACTTTCGTCGTTCTCTTAAAAATATGTTAAATGATGACAAAACAAGAGATCAAGTATTTGGACTTTTTAAAAATCAAGAATTTATTTCTGTGATGAAAAATGAGCCTGCAAAGTCAATGACCTATAGTGCTGCGTAATTTAGTTTTAGGATGTCTATTTGAGAACATCCTAAAACTCTCTTCTTAAAAATTAATAAAATTCTTTAAGAAATCTGTACTTAAATTTCCCTCTTTATATCGTAAGCTTCGCATAATTCTACGTTGCAATGGAATGGATGTCTTAATCCCTTCAATCGTATATTCATCTAGAGCCATCAGCATTTTCTGAATTGCTTCCTCCCGTGTTTTTCCATGAGTAATGAGTTTTGCAATCATTGAATCATAGTATGGAGAAATAACTGCCCCATGATATGCCGCAGAATCCACACGAATACCAAATCCTCCAGGAGAATGGTATGCTGTAATTTTCCCAGGTGATGGGGTAAATTTTTCTGGATCTTCAGCATTAATTCGACACTCAATAGAATGTCCTTTCAGGATTACTTTTTCTTGAGTAATTGATAATTTTTCACCAGCAGCAACCCGAATTTGCTCTTTTACAAGATCAACTCTTGTAATCATTTCTGTAACGGGATGTTCAACTTGGAGTCGAGTATTCATCTCCATAAAATAGAAATTATGGTTGTGATCCATTAAAAATTCAATGGTTCCCGCAGAAAAGTAGTTTACTTGTTTTGCTACTTTTACCGCAGCTTGACACATTGCATCAATAATCTCTTGAGGAACATTGGTTGCTGGTGCTTCCTCAATAATTTTTTGATTTCTTCGTTGGATTGAACAATCTCTTGTTCCTAGGTGAATTATATTTCCATGTTTATCACCAATAAGCTGAACCTCAATATGACGAGGTTTTTCAATGTATTTTTCAATAAATACAGTTTCATTATTGAAACAGGTTCCAGCTTCTGCCTTAGAAACTTCAAATGCTTTTGCTAAACCACCTTTTGAATGAACAATCCGTAATCCACGACCACCACCTCCAGCCGATGCTTTAATCATTACAGGAAAACCAATTTCTGCTGCAATTTTTTTTGCTTCTACAACTGATGAGATTGCATCTTTTGCTCCTGGAGTTACAGCAACACCAGCTTTTTCAGCAAGATTTCTTCCTGAAATTTTATCACCCATCAAGCGAATTGCTTCTGCACTAGGGCCAATAAAATCAATATTTGAAGCATTACATTTTTCTACAAAATCAGCATCTTCTGAAAGAAATCCATATCCAGGATGAATTGCTTCTACTCCTGTGATTTCTGCAACAGAGATAATCGAAGGAATATGAAGATAACTGGAACTCGAAGGAGCTTCACCAATACACATGGATTCATCAGCAAGTTTTACATGCAATGACTCAGAATCCGCAGTAGAATGAACTGTTACTGTACGAATCCCCATTTCACGACAAGCTCGGATGATTCGTAGAGCAATCTCTCCACGATTTGCGATTAATATTTTTTTGTACATAATATCAGCTTATCCCCTGTTTAGTTTGGTCGAACTGCAAGAATTTGAGTGCCGTATTCTACTGGATGGGCATTATCAACAAGGATTTTTACAACAGTTCCATCAATATCAGATTCAATTTCATTCATTAGTTTCATTGCTTCAATAATGAATAAAGTATCTCCTTTTTTGACTTGATCTCCTTCTTGAATAAAAGCTTCTGCATCAGGAGATGGAGCACCATAAAAAGTTCCTACAATTGGAGCTGTGATATAATGTAGAGATTCATCTTCACTTTTTGTTTCTTGAACTGGCTGTGATTGTTCTACTACTACTACAGGTTGCTGTGCTAGAGATTGTTGCAGTTGTTGTACAGGTTGCAATTGTTGTAAAGGAAGGCTTTGTCCTGTTTGAATATTTGTAACAGGCTCTTGAATAATTATTTTTTGAGGCTCAGAAGAAGCCACTTTTTTACATAAACTTAATTTTGTTCCATTCTGTTCTAGTGAAAACTCATTAATCGTGCTTTCACTAACAGCCGTAATAATTTGTTGTATCTCTTCAATATTCATAAAACCACCCCGAAAAAAGAAGTAAAAATTTATTTAAAATTAGGACAGGCTAGCATTTCTTTCTAAAAATTAAAATTATTATTGCTTGTATTATTTTAGTCTTATTTTCTGCTTAGTTTGGTATTATTATTTACTACTCTAACCTTTTACTGCTCCTTTTGTTAGTCCTGCAATAATTTGTTTTTGGAAAATTAAAAATGCAAGAATAACAGGAAAGGACGCAATCATAGATCCAGCCATCAAATGCCCTGCATCAACTCCAGAATGAGAAGCACGATAAAATGCAATTCCTAAAGGTAATGTTCGCATTGAATCTGATGAGGTTAGAATTAGAGGATAGATATACATATTCCAACTTGTCATTACACTATGAATAATTACAACAGCAAGTGCAGGTTTTGACAGTGGTAAGATAATGGTTGTAAAAATCCTCCAATCACTAGCACCCTCTAATCGAGCCGCTTCTTCCAGCTCAATCGGAAGCGAAAGCATATATTGACGCAAGAGGAAAATTCCAAATGTTTCAGCAACAAGAGGAAGAATCAATGCCAAGTAAGTATCATAAAGATGAACTTCTCGAATTAGAATAAATGTAGGAACCATTAAAACGGCTGCTGGAATCATCAACTTAGCAACAATCACTCCCATTAAAAATCCTCTTCCATGAAATTTTCTTCGAGCAAGTGCATAGGCAGCCATACTATCAAAAAAGACATTGGCAACCGTAATAACAATGGTCACTAATAAAGAATTTAGAAAATAGTGACCAAAATTTCCTTCTGTCCAAACTTGGTAATAATTTTGAAATGTTAAGTCTGCAAGTCTTGGAAGAATACTTTTTAACCCAATCGAAGAATGAGTTGATTTTAAACTTGTGACAAACATCACCCAAAGAGGAATGAGCGTAATCACAGCAAAAAAGAAAAGTACTCCATGCAAAATGGTTTTTTTAATCACAAGAATCCTAAATTATTTCGTTGCATTTTTTGTTCGTAAAACTCGAAATTGTAAAAAACTAAAACCTGCCAAAATCAAAAAGACAATATAAGCCGCCGCAGATCCATACCCCATTCTTTGTTTGTGAAAAGCTACATCATAAAGATAATAAACTGCGGTTTCAGTTGTTTTAAGAGGCCCACCTTTAGTCATGATGAAAATTTCCCCAAAAATCTGAAATGCAAGAATGGTATTAATCATAGTCGCTACCAACAATGTTGGTTTTAGGAGAGGCAAGGTAATCGTAAAAAACTGACGAATTTTTCCAGCACCTTCAATTGAAGATGCCTCATAATATTCAATAGGAATACTTTGCAAGCCAGCAAGAAGCATTAATGTATAGAATCCAAAACTTGCCCATACATTCATAATAATAATGGAGGTCAATGCCCACTCTGGATCTTTTAACCAATGTTTCCCTTCAATTCCTATAGCACCTAAAAGTCCATTAAATACACCTGTAGGAGAATACATTTCAAGAAAAAGTGTAGCGATCACAAACAAAGATGTAACCACAGGCATAAAATAAGAAACTCGATAAAAAGTTCGAAATTTCATATTTCGATTTAATGTAACCGCTAAAATTACTGCAATAACCATTGTGATGGGAACACTACCAAAAACAAAAACAAAGCTATTTTTAATTGAATTAAGGAAGTTTTCATCACTAACCAATTGAACATAATTATCAATTCCTATCCAAATTGGTGGAGAAGCTTCACTTGCAATATATTGAGTGAAACTTAGATAAAAAGAATATCCAATGGGATAAAGGCTAAATGTGAAGAAAACAAAAAGCCAAGGTGCTAAAAATAAGAAAGTGGCTACGTTATATTTTCGTGCCTGCTGGATTGCTTCTGGTGGTAATTTTTGTTTTTTCTGTTGGTATTTTCCATAACTCCAATAACCAATAATAAAAATCCCTGTGAAAATTAGAAGGCTAATTAACATTGGACTTGATGACTTAGAAGCCGTTCCTTTTCGTTTATTATTGGTATTCAGTATTTTTTCAATTCTTCGTTTTCCTTCTTGAACTGCATCCTTGATATTACTTTTATTGTACATTACTCGATCCAACTGTTCAGAAAAAATTTCCTGAATATAAATCCACTTAGGATGAGTAAAAGGAGCGGTTGCAGTCTGAATAGTTTTTAGAAAAACTAATAATTCAGGATGTTCTTTTTGATAAAAATCATCATGAATAGCATTTTTATGAGCAGGAAATAGAGTCGTGATTTGCGATGTAATATATTTTGTAGTTTCTGGTTGAGTTAGAAACTGAATTAACTTCTCAGCCATTTTTTGATTTGTCGTATTTTTTGTAATAGCCAACATTTGCCCACCCATAAAGGCAATGCTTTTTCCTGTAGGAGCAACAGGGAGAGGAATTACGCCAAATTTTAAATCAGGACTCTCTTTTTTAAAGACTTTAATTTGTCCTGGCCCTTCCATCATAAAACCAATCTTTCCATCTTTGAAGGCTTTTCGAATAGCTAGATTGTCATCATACAATCCAACAGCTTGTAGTTTTTTATAAAACTGAATGGATTCAATAAAGGCTGGTGAATTCATTCCTGATGTTTTTAAATCCTTTTGAATAATCCTTCCACCATTCGACCATGCAAATGGCAAAAACTTTTGCCACGTTGTATATGAACCTGTTTTTAGCCCATATCCATAAATACTTTTATCAAGAGCATGGATTTTTTTACTAGCAATAAGTAATTCATTCCAAGTTTTTGGTGGTGTTTGGATTCCTGCTTTTTTAAGAAGTTCTTTATTATAGAAAACAGCTGTTGTGGAAACGGTCCAAGGAACCGCATAAATTTTTCCAAAAACGGTAGCAGGTTCCCAATTAACAAGACTTTTCTTTAAAGAAGGTGAGACTTGAATATTTTTTAAACCACCACCCGCACTAAGACCAGCAACCCATGTGGAGCCTAGTTCAATAACATCTGGAGCTTGATTTGCTGCCATAGACGTAATGATTTTATTAAAACCATCTGACCATGTAAGGCGTTCAACCTTAACTTTTACATTTGGATGCTGTTTTTCAAACTGCTTGATTGCTGGTTCTAACCACTTTTCTGGCCAAAACTGCCAAACCTTAAGAGTTGTGGGCTGAGTTGTCGCAAAAACAGAAGAAACACAAACAATAAAAGAAGCAACAATAAATAGAATAAGTACTTGAATTGCTTTTCTCATGCAGTTTAAATTTGAAGTTAGGTGTGTTTTTATCAAAAAATAAAGATATTTATCCCTTACAGAGGATCAAAAAGAAAGACAAGTTGTTCAACAGAATTATAATATAGAAACAACTTATCAAATCTTGTTTTGCGTAGTAGAGTGCATCCACGATTTGTATTTATGCTTTTTTGATGTGTTTTTATTGGAGCAGGAATGGGACAAGTAATTATGGCCTTAGATCAGGGAACGACAAGCTCTCGGACTATTTTATTTGATAAAAAAGGTGATGTTTTAGCTACTGCAAGTGAGTCTTTATCTTGCAGTTACCCCCATTCTGGTTGGGTTGAACAATCTCCAGATGAGATTTGGAAAACTCAAAAAAGTACCATGTTTCAGGCATTAGAAAAGGCCAACTTGACTGCTACTGATATTACAGCCATTGGAATCACAAATCAGCGAGAAACAACCATTGCGTGGAATACAGAAACAGGTGAACCTGTTCATAATGCAATTGTCTGGCAGTGTCGTAGAACAACCCAATATTGTGATGATTTAAAATCGAGTGGTTATGAAGATACAGTTCGAGAAAAAACAGGGTTAGTTCTTGATCCTTATTTTTCAGGAACAAAAATGCGTTGGATCTTAAAAAATATTCCAACTGCTAGACGTTTAGCAATTCAAGGGAAACTTGCATTTGGAACGATTGATTCATGGTTGATTTGGAAATTAACGAATGGAGAAGTTCATGCAACTGATGTCAGTAATGCTTCTCGAACTATGCTTTATAACATTAAAACTCTTGAGTGGGATCGAGAGCTTTTAGAAAAATTACAAGTTCCTATTGAAACTTTGCCAGAAGTAAAACCTTCCTGTGGTATTATTGCTCACACTGATCCACATCTATTTGGTTCTGAAATTCCGATTGCTGGAGTTGCTGGAGATCAACAAGCCGCTCTTTTTGGACAAGTTTGTACAAAAAAAGGAATGGCAAAAAATACTTATGGAACAGGCTGTTTTCTTTTAATGAATACTGGTGATAAACCAATTCAATCAAAAAATGGTTTAATTAGCACAATTGCATGGCAAATTGGAGATCAAGTTACTTACGCCTTGGAAGGATCTGTTTTTATTGCTGGTGCCTTAATGCAGTGGATGCGTGATGATTTAGATTTTTTTGAAGATGTAGAAGAAACAGAAAAATTAGCAACATCAATTGAATCTTCTGATGGTGTTTATATTGTTCCTGCATTTGTAGGTTTAGGTGCTCCATATTGGGATCCACACGCACGAGGAACTATTGTTGGTTTAACTCGTGGAAGTACAAAAAGTCATTTAGTGCGAGCAGGCCTAGAGTCAATGGCATATCAATCCTATGATATGTTAAAAGCAATGGAAAAGGATGCAGGAGTAAAATTAAAAATTCTTCGAGTGGATGGTGGTGCTAGTGCAAATAACTTTCTTTGCCAAGTTCAAGCTGATTTACTGGGATTGAGAGTAAGTCGTCCTAAAATCATTGAAACGACAGCAATGGGAGCTGCATTTTTAGCTGGCTTAGCAACAGGTGTTTGGCCAAATATTCAAGCTATCGAAAATTTGTGGAAAGAAGATGCCGCATTCTCTTTAAAAGAACCTCAATCGAAAATAGACCAACAATTAAAAGGATGGAACCGAGCGGTTCAATGCAGTCGTGGTTGGGCGGAGTAATTAGTAAAAGGGTTTTTAAATGACCCTTTTTTTTAAATATGTTCTTGACAAATCCTTATCTAAAAAATATAAATTCGCATATACAAAAAATATATTTTCTATATAAAAACTTTTTTAGTTTAGAAAAAAAAAGAATAAACACTATTTTTTTAGTTTTTAAAAAAAAAGATTACTTATTAAGTACACTCTTTGTTTATACTGTCAGTGTTTATATTTTTTATAAAATACTAGATAGCATTCAAAGGGTCTTCGTGGAAAAAATACGAAAAAACCTGAGTGATCAATTGACATTTATTGATATGAAAAAAGACACGCAAGATAAAGTTCAATCTTATTTAAAAGAAATAGTATCAAAAGGATTTGATAATTTTCAGTATTCAATGATGAGTCTGGAAGATTTGCAAAAGGAATGTGCATCGCTGCGAAAATAATTTTTATTTGACTGATCTAGTGCTTTTTTCGATTTAGCTCTATTGTTTTCACTAGGTTTATTAAGAATCCCATAATGTTCAGCAAAGTCTCTTTTTCCTCCTTCAGATAAAGAGTACTACCAAGTTCTTTCCCATGACTTTGCTGAACATTAAAGAATTAAAAAATCCCCTAAAAATTATTCCTCAATTTTTTTGATCAAGGCCATTGCTGTTCCCATCAAAAGAAAAATAGCAATTTGAACTTCACCATCTCGAAAATTGTTCTCAAAGAAACCTGCAATTAAAATTCCTACAAAGCCACTTAAAATTCCTCTTAGAAAAGTTTGATTTTCTAATTTTTCAGATGAAACTTTTTTGATAAAAGAAATTGAGATTCCTTTGTACAACAAGCTTCCCCACCAAAGTAAATAGCCTAGTAAACCAAAAATTCCAAAGTTGACCCAATTTTGAAGATAAATATTGTGAACACCTGTTGATGGTTGATGTTCAAAACGATGTTTTTTATCTTTGGCTATTTTTTCGTAGTGAGGCTTCATTTTTTTATTCATTCTTGGCCCTACGCCAAAAATTAGATTTTCTTTGACGGTTCTCCAGCCAGCCAACCACATATAAAGTCGATCTTTATTAGATGATGTTTGCAATGCAGAGTGCAAACGTTTTCCAATAGGACTACTTTTAATCACTGGAATTTTTAGTAGTTGATAGTAAAAGGGTTTTTAAATGACCCTTTTTTTTAAATATGTTCTTGACAAATCCTTATCTAAAAAATATAAATTCGCATATACAAAAAATATATTTTCTATATAAAAACTTTTCTAGTTTAGAAAAAAAAAGATTACTTATTAAGTACACTCTTTGTTTATACTGTCAGCGTTTATATTTTTTATAAAATACTAGATAGCATTCAAAGGGTCTTCGTGGAAAAAATACGAAAAAACCTGAGTGATCAATTGACATTTATTGATATGAAAAA
>JBNMNM010000091.1:0-8951 GCA_051275585.1 bacterium
CGAAAAGTGGGGAGGTCGAATTGGGACATATCAATTGATCACAAGTTTTGACAAATTAGATATTAATGGGCAATTATATGAAGTAAATGGTTCAGGAAAAGGATCAATGTTTGATCTATTTTATTATTTCTAGTAGCTGTTCTTAAAAAATGAAAACAGAAAAAAAAAGGCTCTCGAATGAGAGCCTTTTAAAATCAACTTTATTAGTTAAATCTATGAAATGTCCACGTTGTCAGAAAACCTTTCAATGCCAGCCTGACTCAATTAAGCAGTGTCAATGTAGTCAGGTTCAGCTTTCCCCTATTACAAAAGGATATCTTCAAAAGAACTACTCTCAATGTTTATGCATAAAATGCCTTCAAGAGCTTCAAGACAAACTAACTCAGTTGAAACAAAACTAACCCTTCCTCACATAGTAACTAATTCCTAATTAATATGATTTTTAAGGTTCTACCTTCTTTGTATAACTATGAAATTTTTAAATATTAATTATTCTAATGTTTAGATGAATTATTTTCTTTTAAAGTAAATAATTTATAAAATACTTTTTGTAAATCTAAGAAAAATCTTATTTCAAAAATGTTAACTCTGAAGTAGTAAGCTTTTTGAGTGGAATAATTTAAATTCTGTCAATTATTTGTCCACCCTAAATTATCTTATAGTTTTTCGCAATTTCTCTAAGTGCCAACTTATTATCTTTTCAAGACAATTATTCCTTGCTAGAACGCAGAAGAAAATTGGAGGAAATGAATAAAAAAATGAAAAATGGTTCTAAAACTTCTTCCGCTAATTGGGTATATGTTATTGTTCATGCTCTTGAGAATTTAGGCCTTGATGGAAGAAAGTTGTGTAAAAAAGCACAAATTAATTATGAAAAGCTAAAAAATTCAGAACTCAGAATTCCACAAGATTATGTAAGCTTATTGTGGAAATATGCTGTTGAGGAAACTCAATTAGAGTCTATTGGGATTCTTGTAGGGAAAAATATAAAGCTGGATGCTCTTGATATTGTAGGCTATAGTCTTATGTCGAGTCAGACCTTGCGTGATAGCTTTGAGCGTTTAGCACGATTCCAACAAATTATTTCAGAAGGTGTAAATATACGACTAGTTTCGAGTGAACATAAAAATTATTCCTCTATTGTTTGCCAAGTTTCTGGGGATGAAATTCCAACAGCGAGTCAAACCTTTGATGCTACAATTGCAACCTGTGTTGTGGTTAGTCGTTGGTTAGTACAACAAACCTTTTGTCCAATTCAAGTTAGTTTTTGCCATTCCCAACCCTCAGACCTTCAAGCATATCAGGAACTTTTTCAATGTCCTCTGCTCTTTAATCAAGATAAAAATGAAATTTTAATTTCAAATGACATTTTAGATCAACCAGTTCCAACTGCAAATAAAACTCTGGCACGATTGCATGATCAATTTTTAAGTCAATATTTAACTCAGCTTTACCCTGAAAATTTTTCTCAACAAGTGAAAAATCAATGTGTTGCTCTTCTGCCTAGTGGTGAACCTTTACTCGACGTTATTGCTGAAAAGTTGCACCTTAGTTCTAGAACATTACAACGTCGTTTATCTGAGGAAGGTCATAGTTTTAAGGCTTTACTAGATGAGACTCGAAAAGAACTTGCTGTTGTATATTTAGAAAGAAAATCAATTTCACTACAAGAAATTACATTCTTATTGGGGTTTACTGAGTCTTGTAATTTTTATCGTGCTTTTAAGCGTTGGTATGGAGTTCCTCCTGGAAAATATCGAGAAAGCCTATAAACTCTTACCAAGGGCATCCAAAAAAGATTGTTGGTTCGACTCCTTCTTTTCCAGTCGCTAAGTCAATACGATAAGTGAATCCTGATGCTGAAAAAAAACGAAATCCAGCGCCATAAGATGATCTTGTTTGATCTCCAATTTCTGATTTTATTTCTGCAACACTTCCAATCAAACTAAGAATAAGTTTCGCACTTGAAGATTGTACTAAGTAATAGTGATAAAGTAATCCAGTATTTAATTAAGGCTAAATTGTTGAAAATTAAGATTGAAATGGATATAAAATACTGATTTATTTGTGCCTAAGTACTTAAATCTAAATCAAGATAATTAAATTTATCAGGATCAGAATTCATGATTGTTACCAAAATATAAAAGATAGTTGTTTAGATATTTTTATGGCATGTTTTTCTTTTGATTTATAGTTTAGATAACATTTGTAGTTGAATTTTTTTGTCAATAATTTCAATCAGACTTAGACTTATTCCAAATATAAATAATTTTATAGCACTGATATAAAATGGTTTATATTTATTTTTTGATGTCACATATAATATATTTAAGAAGTTTATTGCCTTTTTAGATTTTATTCAGATAAATTTAGAGCAAGTATATAAAAAGTAAGTGTTATATCCAATCTCAATCTATAAAACTCTTCAAATTTTATTTATTTTAATTTAATAAATCATTTAATACTGACAGAAAAGAATTATGCCTAAATTAAAAAATTTTAGAATTAGCAATAAAATTTTGTTGATTCTTCTTTTTCCTGTTTTAGCACTACTATATTTCTCTATTAATGGAGTAACGGAAAAAGTAAAAGTAAATCGTGAGATGACTTCTATTAATGAACTTACTGCACTCTCTGTATATACAAGTGCTTTGGTTCATGAGCTTCAAAAGGAAAGGGGAGCTTCTGGTGGCTTTATTGGAAGCAAAGGAAAAAAGTTCAAAGAAATTTTACCATCCCAAAGAAGTCAGACTAATCGACAAATTACGAGATTGAAGGTCTTTCTTCAGAAATTTAATAAGGAAAAATTTGGAGTTTCTTTAAAAACAGACCTAGATAATGCACTTAACCAACTATCAAGGATTGATACTAAGCGTAATCAAGTAAGTATGTTGCAAATACCTATAAAGCAGGCAGTTTCTTACTATACTCGTTTGAATACTAGTTTCTTAGAATTAATCAACTATGGAATTAGACTCAGTTCTAATGCTGAGGTTTCAAAAAGATTGAGTGCATATGTAAACTTTTTACAAGGAAAGGAAAGAGCAGGCCAAGATAGAGCATTAATGAGTAATGTTTTTAGTCGAGGATCTTTTACAAGCATAGAATTTATTCGTTTTAATACTCTTCTTGCGGAACAAGCAACATATCAAAGGGTTTTTCTAGGGATTGCTTTTCCTGAAAATCAGTCATTTTATGAAGGAAAGTTAAATGGCGAATATATCAATGAAGTGAATCGAATGAGAAATATTGCAAATCAGTTTGCAAAAAAAGGAAATTTTGGAATTGATTCAGAATCTTGGTTTAAAGCAATTACAGGAAAAATCAATCTTTTGAAAAGTGTGGAAAATGAACTTTCAAAGAATCTAATCAAACGAAGTAGATTCTTTAAAAAGTCAGCTCAACAAACATTAATCTTTTTTCTTACCATTGTAATTCTTACAATTGGACTAACAACTCTTTTCACTTTTTTGATTCTAAGAGATATTCGACGTTCATTATATTCTGTTGTAGTTTCAGCAGAACAAATAGCAAATGGAAATATGGATATTGCTATTGAAGAAGATCGAAAAGATGAAATTGGAAATTTGTTTCAAGCCATGCTTAATATGAAACAAAAAATTCAAGGAATCATTACTGATGTTAGTTCACTGACAGATGCCGCAGTTTCTGGGCAACTTGATATAAGAGCAGATACTTCAACACATGCTGGAGAGTATGCTAAAATTATTGATGGAGTTAATCAAACACTAGACGCTGTTGTTGGCCCCCTTCATCTTACAGCTAAACATCTTGAAAAAATTAGTATTGGAGAAATTCCAGAAGAAATTACAGAAACCTATCAAGGAGATTTTAATTCTCTGAAAAATAGCCTAAATCAACTGATTGTTTCTACTAAGACGATCACTACAATTGCAGAAAGTATTTCTAGAGGAGAACTAGAAATTGAAGTTAAAGAACGTTCTGTAGATGATAAATTAATGCAGGCTTTGAAACGAATGATTGAGAGCCTAAATGCAATCACAGAAGAAGTAGAAGGGACAACAAAAGCTGCGATTTCTGGAAAACTGGATTCAAGAGCAGATGTTAGCAAACATAGTGGAGATTTTGCTAAAATTGTTACAGGAATTAACCAAACATTAGATGCCTTAATTTTTCCATTAAATACTGCTGGAAAGTATATTGAGTGGATTAGTAAAGGAGAAATTCCTGAAAAAATCACAGAAGAATACCAAGGAGACTTTAACTCCCTGAAAAATAATTTGAATCAGTTAATCGAAACCAGTAATGAAATCACTGATTTGGCAGAAAAAATTGCAGGAGGAGACCTACAAGTTACTATCAAAGAGCGTTCTTCTAACGATAAACTGCTTTTGGCAATGAAAAGTATGGTGTTGGGGCTGACAAGTATTGCAACTCAAGTCAAAGATATTTCCAATAATATTGCTCTTGGAAGTCGAGAACTTAGTTCTGCTTCAGGACAATTAGCACAGGGATCTTCAGAACAGGCTGCATCAGCAGAACAGGTTTCTGCTTCAATGGAGGAAATGGTTTCCAATATTGAGCAAAATACAGATAATGCAAACCAGACAGAGTCGATAGCTAAAAAATGTTCAGGAGATGCTGTTAAAAGTGGTGATGCTGTTGTACAGGCCGTAAATTCGATGAAAGCAATTGCAGGTAAAATTCAGATTGTTTCTGAAATTGCTCGTCAAACTAATATGCTGGCGTTGAATGCTGCTATTGAAGCTGCAAGAGCAAAGGAACATGGAAAAGGCTTTGCCGTAGTAGCTTCAGAAGTACGCAAACTTGCAGAAGACAGTCAAGTTTCTGCAAGTGAGATTAATCAGTTATCCTCCTCAAGTACAATTGTTGCAGAAGATGCAGGAAATTTATTGCAACAATTGGTGCCAGATATCCAGAAAACAGCAAATTTAGTCCAAGAAATTAGTGCTGCTAGTCGTGAACAGAATACTGGAGCTGACCAGATTAACTGTGCTGTTCGAGAATTGGATAATGTAATTCAACAAAATGCTGGAACGGCTGAAGAAATTTCATCTACAGCAGAGCAACTTTCTGGTCAGGCAAAGCAGTTACAAATCATGATTTCATTTTTTAAAACAGATGATAGCAGACAAAACCAAAATCATTCCATTATAGAAAATCAATTTGATTCAAGTCCTTTAAAAATCGAAGCTCAACCAACAAATTCAAAGCATGTTGTAGCCCCTCGGAAGTATTTAAACGACAATAATAATTCAGGATTAGTTGTAAAGTTAGGAGCGAGTGATCTTGATGATAGCCATTTTGTAAGACATTAAAATTTGTTTTTTGAGATCAACCATTCCGATTAAAGTAAGGCAAGGTTTTTTCTTGCCTTCTTGCCTTCTTCTCTCTTCGCAAAACTCTGCAAATACTATAAAAAGCAATTTTTTATTTTCGTAATATCGTATTGTAAAAATATGATGAAAATATCTCTACATAGCTACTTATAGCAAACAGCCGTCTAATAATTCTTTCTTAAATTTATGAATAAGTCTCAGGTAGCATGTGTTATTATTGATTTGCAAAATGAGTTTTTATCAAAACAAGGAATGTTTGGAGAAAGGCATATTAAGCCTAATCCAATTGTAGACTCTAATTTATCATCATTGGTAAAGAAGGTTAGAGAAGATAAGGTTAATGCTCATCTGTTTTGGGTGTATTCTGAATATGATCATCAACTAAAACGAACTCACAAGAGTTTGCAAGTTAATAATGATTACCTTCCAATGCCTGATTCTGATTTTTTATCAGGTAGTCATTTTGGTAAACGACCTTGTTGTCCTGCTGGAAGTTGGAATGCTGAGTTTTTTCCTATAATAAGAAAACTGATTGATGACTCAAAAGATGAAATTACCTGTAAAAACTGGTATTCCGCATTTACAGAAACCAACTTACACAATCGCTTGCAATCCTTAAAGATTCAAGAACTATGGATTGCAGGAGTTGTGACGAATGTTTGTGTAATGGCTACTTGTCGGGATGCTTTTTTTTTAGGTTATGATGTAAAATTATTAGAAGATTGCACCACAGCAACATCAGAAAAAAGACATTTATCAGCATTAGAAATCATAAAAAATCAATATGGGAAAATTCTAACAAGTGACCAATTTTAGAGTTGGTCAAAATATTAAAAGTGAGAAAATTGTGAATAGTGAAACGATACCCCCAAGTAATAAAAAGGTTCAATATGGTTCAGGAGATAGTTATCTGATTGAAGACGTCTTTGATGAAAAAAATCTTGGTGAAAATTTTTATTTACTGAAACAGGAAGTGGATTGGCAACAAATGTTCAATCGAGAAAATCCAGTACCACGTAAGGTTGCCGTTCAGGGAGATATTGACAAAGAAGGCGTAATTCCACTTTATCGACATCCAGCAGATGAAGAACCACCATTACAATCTTGGACTCCCACAATTGATAAATTTAGGAAACAGGCAGAAGAATTATTGGTAACTAAGTTTAATCATGCATTGATTCAATATTATGTAGATGGAAGTCATTGGATTGGTCGTCACTCTGATAAAACGCTCGATATTACCCGAGGTACTGATATTTGTGGTGCTAGCTTTGGTGCAACTCGTGTTTTGTTAGTACGTGACAAAACATCAGATGAAAAAGGAGTTCACTTAGCAGATAAAATTGCACTCCCGAACAATTCTTTATTTGTAATTGGTTGGGAAACAAATCGTAAATGTCAGCATTTGATTAAAAAGGATTTACGAGATAAGCATCTAAAAAGTCCTGATGAACTTGCTTTTGAAGGTGGACGTATTAGCATTACATTTCGTTCTGTATCAACTTTTATGTTACCTGATCGTCGAATATATGGACAAGGAGCTGTGTGCAAAAATCGTTCAGAATTAGAGTCTAAACCTGAATCTAATCAAGTTAAATGTGATGATGAAGATGTGATGTTAAAGGCATTTGGTACTGAAAATAAAGATTCAAACTTTGATTGGGATCAACATTATCAACAAGGTTTTGATGCAATTAATTTCAAAATGATTAATACAAAGTCATAAATTTGTGAGGGAAAGAAATGCAAAAGAAAATTCAAGATGGTATCCAATCAAATTTATGGGGAAATTATCAAGGACTGACATTGTATTGGGCAAGTGGTTCCATTCCAAGTTGGCGAGTAATGTTAGCTTTAGAAGAGAAAGGTCTTGTATTTGAGGCACGACGTTTAAAGGTAATGAGTGATCCTAAAGAAACAAGACTACCTGAATTTTTAGCGATTAATCCAAGAGGTCAAACTCCAACCTTAGTGGATGCAACTGATTTAGAGAAAGAACCAATCGTGGTCACTCAATCCTTAGCCATACTGCACTATTTAGAAAATTGTTACCCTGAGAAATCATTGTTACCTGTAATGGAACCTTTGCAATTATCAAAGGTTCTAACAAGAACTCAAGAGGCAATGGAGGTGATATCTGCTTATCATGGAATTGATTTACTATTTAATCGACTTGAAAAGTTAAATAATGAGCAAAAAGCAAAGATTCAACAATCCTATCAAGCCCTACCTAAAGAGTTAGATTTTTGGGAAAAGTATGCAAATGAAACTAAGTTTATTGCTGGTGAAGAATTCTCTTTGGCAGATTGTTCTTTTTATCCAGCCTTAGCATATATCTGTCATCGTGGATTTGATTTAACAGATTACTCAGCTTTAACACTATATAAAAAAGAAGTTGAAAAACGAGAAAGTGTAGAAAGATCTAGACCTTATGGTTGGAATCATTCAGGTAAAAATTTATTTGCTCGTTATAAAGAGTACTTTCCTGAATTTATTAAACATAAGTAAATTGTATTGGTGTTTTTCATGATGTTGGTCGTAATTATTTACTCGATTTTGTCTAGAGTAGGAGTTTTTTGTTAAAGTATTTTTTTAATTTCCCGATAAATTGTATAGGCTTCGTAGAAAATTATTGATTATTTAGTTTATTAAACAAGTTTTCATACTAGAGTTATGTCTTTTTTATATTCTGCTAAGAAATTCAAACATTTCTCACTTGCTTTACTTCTAATTTTTCTTTCCAATTTAGGTATAGCTAAAGATCTCCCTGTAGATTTGCAGTTAGGTTATGAACAAATTGATTTCACATTATTCTTCAGATTCAAATCCTCAATAAAAGTTTCATGATGTTTTAAAAAAAAATGTGTGTGTTCTTTCATTGATAGTGTAAGAATGCATTCTTAATAATTATCGTTTAATTATAGATAATGTAAAATCCAAGGTTTAAATATTTTTCAAATAAAAACAATGATTTGCAGTAAATAAAACTTGTAATTGTAAGTCGTAATACTGATTTTATTGGTTAAATTTTTATTACTAATAAAATTTTAAACTTAAAAAGGTAATAATGTTTAAAAACTTTTCATTGGCAAAGAAACTAATTCTAGGTTTCTCAACTATTATAATGTTATTAACTGTGATTAGTCTGACGTCCTATATCACTATTGATCATGCCTCAAAGCATTTTAAAACTTATCGAGGTTTAGCAAGACATACAAATCTATCAGGAAGAGTTCAAGCCAATATGTTAATGGTTCGAATGAATGTC
The DNA here is from genome assembly GCA_051275585.1 of bacterium. Lineage (GTDB taxonomy): Bacteria > SAR324 > SAR324 > XYD2-FULL-50-16 > JBNMNM01 > JBNMNM01. Next base: position 8,611 of record JBNMNM010000091.1, read on the forward strand.
AAAGATTTCATTATTACAGGAAGTGATAAGGATTTAGATCAATACTCTCAATATGTAGTAAAAACAGATAACTTTCTAGCTACAGCACGAAAGGAAATTCAAAATCCAGAAAGAGCTAGAAAAATTGATATTGCTGATAACACTTTCAAAAAATACAAAGAAAAATTTAAGCTGGTTGTGAACGCTAGAAAGGTAAGAAATAATTTGGTTGATAATATTCTTAATTTAAAAGGTAAGGATATGGAGAATACTCTGAGTAAAATTCTAGAATCTTCTGAAAAAGATAAGGATATGAGAGCCTCTCATTATTCAGCGTTATCTTTGAAACATCTCCTCTTAGC
>JBNMNM010000092.1:0-8913 GCA_051275585.1 bacterium
AGGAAAATAAGTTGTTGTTATACATCAAAACCTAAATATTCATCATAAGTTTGATCATGAGGAATTGCTTCTTTTGCTGTTAGTTCAATGACTCTAGTTGCAATTGTTTGGATAAACTGATGATCATGAGAACTAAATAATGCAGTTCCTGCGTAACTAATCAGTCCATTATTCACAGAGGTAATTGATTCTAAATCAAGATGGTTTGTAGGCTCATCTAACAAAAGAACATTAGAATTACTCAACATAATTTTGGATAACATACAACGAACCTTCTCTCCTCCAGAAAGAACATTAGTCTTTTTAAATACTTCTTCACCAGAGAATAACATTTTTCCTAAAAATCCTCGGATGAAAGAGTCAGACTGATCTTTTGAATAGACTCGTAGCCAATCAATTAGAGAAACTTCACTATCATTAAAGAACTCAGAGTTATCTTTTGGTAAATAAGCTCGTCTTGTTGTAACACCCCACTCAAATGTTCCTTCATCAGCTTCCATTTCACCTGCTAAAATTTGGAATAGAGTGCTGACAGCTAATGGGTGTGAATTTGATAAGAAAATAGCTTTATCCCCTTTCTCAATCAAAAATGAAACATTTTTAAGGATTTGCACGCCATCAATTTTTTTAGAAATTCCATCAACTTGAAGAAGTTGTTTTCCTGCTTCTCGTTCTGGTTGTACTGAGAAGAATGGATATTTTCTTGTGGAAGGACGAATATCATCTAATGTAAGTTTTTCTAATTGTTTTCTACGAGATGTTGCTTGTTTTGCTTTTGATGCATTTGCACTAAATCGTTGGATAAATGCTTTTAATTCTTTTGCTTTATCTGAGGATTTTTTGTTTTGAGATTGTGCTAATCTTTGAGCTAATTGACTAGATTCAGACCAGAAATCATAATTTCCAACATAAATTTGCATTTTTCCATAATCAATATCAACAATGTGAGTACACACTTTGTTAAGAAAATGACGATCATGAGAAACTACAATTACAGTTCGATCTGATTCAAGTAAGAAGTTTTCTAACCAATAGATAGCTTTTACATCCAAATGATTTGTAGGCTCATCAAGAAGTAAAATATCAGGTTTTCCAAAAAGAGTTTGAGCAAGTAAAATTTTTACTTTTTCTCCCCCAGAAAGCTCTTTCATTTTTTTATAATGAAGATCTTCACTAATTCCTAATCCTGCTAGTAAAATTGAAGCTTCAGACTCAGCATTCCAACCATCTAATTCTGCAAATTCTGTTTCAAGTTCTGCTGTTCGAATTCCATCTGCTTCTGAGAAATCAGGATTTGCATAAAGAGTCTCTTTTTCTTCAATGATTTCACAAAGTCGAGTATGTCCTTTCAAAACAGTTTGTAAAACTTCAATGTCATCAAATTCAAAATGATTTTGTTTTAGAACCGCCAACTGATCTGTAGGTGCAATACTAACTGTTCCTTTGTATTCTCCAATTTCACCAGAAAGAATTTTTAAAAAAGTAGACTTTCCTGAACCATTTGCTCCAATAACACCATAACAATTACCAGGAGCAAATTTTAAATTAACATCTGCAAAAAGAACTTTACTACCAAAATTGAGTGTAAGACTTGATACTGTAACCATTTTTTATGAGCCAAAAATTTTGAGGTTTATTATTGAAGTTTTCCTGTTTTTGAAGAATACCAAAGAGCCTTTTCTGCTACTAACTTAAGACCCACTTTTTCCCCTGCTTGAAACTGAGGTATTTTTGTAACTGCAAGAAAATCAATTTCTTGAATTTTTAGGTGGTAATGTGACTCCATCCCCAAATGTTCTACTCGAAGAACGGTTCCAATACAATCGACTTCGTCATCAGGAGCATGAATTGTAATTTGGTCAGGGCGAATCGCAAGGGTTAATTCTGTTTCTTTTGTTTCTGGAGGCTTGATATGTATCTTACCAAAAGTTCCTTCAAATTGTTGCTCTGCGGTAAATTTTCCCTCCAATGTATTGATTGGAGGATTACCTAGAAATTTTGCAACAAAAATATCTTGTGGGTTATTATAAAGCTCAAGAGGATGCCCTACTTGAACAATTCTTCCTTCGTTCATCACAACTAAGCGATCACCTAATGTCATAGCCTCATGTTGATCATGAGTTACATAAACAGTTGTTCTTTTTAGTGTTTGATGCAGTTTTGCAATTTCTAACCGCATTTGTTCCCGTAATCTGGCATCAAGATTGCTAAGAGGTTCATCAAATAAAAATACTTGTGGCTTGCGGACTAATGCCCGACCAATAGCAACCCGTTGCTTTTGACCACCAGAAAGTTGTGCTGGACGACGATTTAATAGTTTTTCAATATCTAGTAAAGTAGCAACTTGATTAATTCGTTGCTTTTTTTCATCTTTTGGTAATTTTAAAATATTTAGAGGGTATTGTAAGTTCTCCTCTACGGTCATATGAGGGTACAGAGCATAGTTCTGAAAAACCATTGCAACGCCTCTATTTTTAGGCTCAGACCATGTAACATCATTTCCAGCAATTTTAATATTTCCAGAAGTAACTTGTTCTAGTCCTGCGATTAAACGAAGAAATGTTGTTTTTCCACATCCACTAGGGCCAACTAAAACTACAAATTCACCTTCTTGAATTTCAATCGATGCAGGTTGAAGGACAATAGTTTTATCAAAATTCTTTGTAACTTGCTCAAAAACGATTCCAGACATAATAGTAATGCTTTGTTGATTTACAATGTTAAAAAAAAATTAAGAACCTTGCCAACGTTGAAAAAGCTGATGTTCAATATCAAATTGATCTAATACTTTTCCCACAGTTTGATCGACAATATCTAGGATTGATTGTGGCTTATGATAGAAAGAAGGACTTGGTGGAAGAATAACACCGCCATAGTCTGATAATCGCATCATTAATTCAAGATGGCCTTTATGCAAAGGAGTTTCTCGAACAACAATAACAAGTTTTCTTCTTTCCTTTAAAGTTACATCAGCAGCACGAGTTAGCAGATTATCGTTATAACTATTTACGATGCCAGATAAACTTTTAATAGAACAAGGAATAACCATCATTCCAATAGTTTTAAATGATCCACTAGAAATAGATGCAGCTAAATTTTTTGATTCGTAAACTACATCAGCAAGTTCTAAAACCTCTTTCACAGAATACTCTGTTTCAAGTGAGAGAGTTATTTTTGCTCCTTCAGATAAAACAAGATGAGACTCAAGGTTCTCTATGCTTTTAATGACTTGAAGTGCTCGTATTCCATAAATAACTCCTGAAGAGCCAGAAATACCAATAACGATACGTTTTTTCATAAAACCAAAAAAGGGTAAATGTTGTAATTGATTTCATTGAGAAATACGTGAAAATCTAATCTTACTCAATCCTTAAAATAGAATTTTTAAAAAATAAAAATTTTATTAGGAAAATAGAAAATGATTGAAATCAATCATAATAAGGTAATAAGAAATATCTATTTTTGTTATCTATTTGATCTTATTGTATAAAAAAAAATTAAAGAATGCTAACTATCTGCAATAATTCATTCATTGGATTATTTCTCTATTTTTTTTATAGAAATAACAGTGCTAACTAGATGTTTTTAATATAGTAATAGAATTCTTGGGAAAGAATAAAAAATGGTAGAAATAGTAAGGAAGATTGGAGGGTTTTTAGTTTTATGGATTATTTGTATTGGTATTCTACCACAGAATAGTTTTGGAAATGCCCCTTTAAATTTAAAAAAAGGATGGGAATATCGTTGGGGAGATTCTACTTTTGATAAAAAAGGAATCCCTGTTTGGACTTATCAAAAATCAGCAAAAGATTGGAAGAGTATTAAGTTTCCTAGTAATCCACCAAAACGAAATGGTCGTAATAATGTGTGGTATCGAGTTACGCTTCCAGAAGGAAGTTGGAGAGATCCAACACTATTTATTTTTAGTATTGATTTAATTGCAGAAGTTTACCTAGATCAGAAGAAAATTTATCAATATGGAACATTTGATAAAAATGGAAAAGGAAAATTTGTAGGCTGGCCGTGGCATATGCTTGAATTACCAAAGAAATTTTCAGGAAAAACATTATATTTCCGTGTTTATTCGGATTATCCTGATATTGGTCTTTGGGGACAAGTAATTATCGCCTCTCGTTATGAACATGTACTAAAAATGTTTGGGGATGATTGGGATCGAATTTTCATTTCAATGTTATTATTCTTTCTGGCAATTGGAAGTCTTGTATTCTTTCTTGTACGAAGACAAGGTACAGAAAAATTGTATCTAAGTGTTTTTATGTTTTCACAGGGAATTGTAATTTTTTGTCAGACTCAAGTTCGACTTTTAGTTTGGTATGAACCAATTCCTTATATGTACATTCGAGCTGGAGCTTATTTTTTATTACCAGTATTTCTTGGTTTATTTATTCAGAAAATTTTAGGAAAAGGATTTTTTCGACTTCTTCAGTGGACGTGGGTAGCCCATTTTCTCTTTTTCCTAGGGGCTATGATTTTTCCTCTTATGGGGTGGGTTAATCTATCTTCAACGTATGTTGGTTTTGATGCAATTCTTCTAGTCTCAATTTGTATTTTTACTTTTCATGCTGCAATAGGAATGTATCGAAAACAAATGAATGCAAAACCTCTCTTTATTAGTTTTTTAATTATGGGAGGATTTATTGTTTATGATATGTTGACGGCTCATGCAATCTTAAATTGGACACCTCAATTATGGCATTTGGGAAGTTTGCTATTTGCGATTTCTTTAGTTTTCATTCCTGTACAAAACTTTATGCAGGTTCATAATCAACTCCAAATTTATTCTGTTGAACTTGAAGAAAAATCTAAAGAATTAGAAGCCTTAAATAGTTCTCTTGAAGAAAAAGTAACTCAAAGAACAAAAGAGTTAACTGAGAGTAATCATCAAAAAGATCGTTTATTTTCGATTATTGCTCATGATTTGCGTTCTCCTTTTAATGGTTTATTAGGATGGAGCCAAATCATGTATGAAGATTTTGAAGAATTATCAAAAAAGGAAACAAAAGAGTGTGTAAATCGTATCTATAATTCTGCTAAGCATCTGTATCAACTATTAGATAATCTATTAGATTGGGCGAGACTTCAAATGGATCGATATTATTTTGAGCCACGATTCTTTTATGTTCATCCTGTAATTGATACCTGCATACAAGTGTTTTCAGAAAATGCAGAACATAAAAAAATTATTGTTAAAAATAATGTTGATGGAAAAGCAAAAATGTTTGCAGATTCAGTCATGGTTGCAACGATATTACGAAATTTTCTATCAAATGCAATTAAGTTTACTCCAAAAGAAGGAACAATTACTTTTGAAGCAAAAATGGTAGATAACCATATACATATTTTAGTCAAGGATACAGGTGTTGGAATTTCTTCTGAAAAGGTAAAACTGCTATTCCAAATTGATGAGTCACACACTACGAATGGAACTGAAAATGAAAAAGGTACAGGTCTTGGGTTATTATTATGTAAAGATCTGATTGAAAAAAATAAAGGAGAGATTCTAGTTGAGTCTGAAGAAAATAAAGGAACAACCTTCGCTTTACAGTTTCAGGCAGAAGCATTTATTAAACAACCTTTTTTTTCTACTGAGAACTGACATTCCTCTTTTAAAAATAAAAAAAATCGCCTACGTTCTTTTTCAAGAAAAATAGAGATTTTGTAGTCGATTTTTAGGTGATCTTTTTTGAGTGATTCAATGAAATATATTAGTACACGAGGACAAACAGAGCCTGTTAGTTTTTCATCTGCGGTTTTAGAAGGTTTAGCCCGAGATGGAGGTCTTTTTGTTCCTGAATATTGGCCTGATGTAAAAGATAATTTAGAAGCTTGGAAAAACTTATCTTATCAAGAGCTAGCCCTTGAGGTGATTAGTTTATATGTAGGTGATGAAATTGAAAAAGACGTTTTGAAAAAACTGGTTGATCGAAGTTATCAAAGTTTTTCTAAAAAAGAAATTACTCCTGTTATTTTTCAAGATAGTTTTACTGTACTTGAGTTATTTCATGGTCCTACTCTAGCATTTAAGGATATTGCTTTACAATTTCTAGGCAATCTTTTTGAAGAATTGTTAAAAAAAGACGATCGGAAATTAAATATTATTGGTGCAACTTCTGGTGATACAGGAAGTGCCGCGATTCATGGTGTTCGTGGAAAACATAAAATTTCAATTTTTATGTTACATCCACAAGGAAGAGTTAGTCCTATCCAAGAAAAACAAATGACCACAATTTTGGATGAAAATGTTCACAATATTGCCATTGAAGGAACATTTGATGATGGTCAAAATATTGTAAAAGATATTTTTAACGATCTTGAATTTAAGGACGAATTTTCATTAGGTGCAGTAAACTCAATTAACTGGGCTAGAATTCTGGCTCAAATTGTTTATTATTTTTATGCAACATTCCGTTTTGAAGAAAAATACGGAAAAGATGTACCTCTTAAATTTTCAGTTCCATCTGGAAATTTTGGAGATATTTTTGCTGGATATGTTGCGAAACAGATGGGGCTTCCAATTGAGAAGTTAATCATTGCAACTAATGAGAATGATATTCTTGCTCGTGTTCTTCAGACAGGAGAATACAAAATAGCAGGAGTTCATCCTACAATTAGTCCTTCAATGGATATCCAAATCTCTAGTAATTTCGAACGATTCCTTTTTGACCTATTTGGACGAGATGGAGCTGTACTTCGAAGTAAAATGGATGATTTAAAAACAAAAGGTGGGTTTACGTTAAGTCCAGAAGAACTTAAAAAAGCTCAAGAACACTTTTCTGGAGTTTCTGCAAATACAGAAGAAACACTAGCATGTATTAAAGAAGTAGCGGAACAAGGAATGGTACTTGATCCTCATACTGCTGTAGGTGTGGTAGCTGCGAAGAAAGAAACAACAGATAATGTAATTTGTTTGGCGACTGCACATCCAGCGAAATTTCGAGATGCTGTAGTTGAGGCAATAGGGAAAGAACCTGAACAGCCTGAAGCGATTCAAGGAATTTTGGAGAAAGAGAGCAAATGTCTCTTAGCTCCAAATTCGAGTTCTGCAATTAAAGACTTAATCCGTAAACATCACAGTTAAGGTTTAATCTTAGATTTTAACGGACCGTCGTTTGGTTTGATCAAAATATCAATTCGACGGTTCAATGCTCTTAATTCAGGTGTTGTATTTCTAACCTTTGGTCTAGTTGAACCATAAGCTGCAATTTCTATTCGATCACTGTTAACTTCAAACTGTTCTAATAATCTAGCGACAGTTCCAGCACGAGCAGCACTTAACTCCCAATTAGAAGGAAATTGCTTTGTTTTAATTGCAACATTATCAGTATGCCCTTCAATAACAACCGTATTTGGAATTGCATGAAGAACTCGTGCAAATTTTTCAATAGTTCGCTTGCCCTTCTCTAAAATAATTGCAGAACCTGGTTGAAAAAATGCAGTATCATTGAATGAAACTGTAATTCCTCGATCATCAATGGTAATACTACTTTCTTCTCCTGCTTGGCTTTTCTTGAGTTTAGACTCAACATTTTCCATAAATTGAGGTGCTCCCTCAAACATATGGGGAGATGCAGGAATTCCTCCTCGTAGAGCCTCAGAAACTGCACGAAGTTTGTTATCTTCTGTTTTGCAACTTGCAAATAGCAAAATAAAGAAAGCAAGAAGCAAGGTTACAAGGTCACCATAGGTATAAATCCACTCAACCCTTTCTTCAATATCAGGACAGGTGCATTCTTCTTGTAAAGCCATGTCTATTTTCCTTTGTCATTACTACTAAATTTAAGATCTTCGTATTTTTTCTTAAGGTTTGGACTAAGATAATTCATTAAATCTTGTTCAATAAATTCGGGACGTTCATTTTTTTCAATAAACAAAATTCCATCTCGAACCATCTCGTACAAGATTTTTTCACCTTTTCGGTTAACATCAAGTTTGTTAAACCAAGGCATGAAAAAACCATTAGAGAAAAGAGCACCATAAAGGGTTGTAATTAGAGCAACCGCCATTGAAGGCCCAATTTTTGACGGGTCATCTAGATTTTGGAGGAGAATTACAAGACCAATTAATGTTCCAATCATTCCAAAAGCAGGTGAAAGAACTGACATCAGCTTAACTACTTGGTTTTCCTCATCTTTTTGCTGATCAACATATTTTAATTCTGCTTGAAGCATATCAACAATTAAGTCACGATCAACCCTATCAACAACTAAACGAAGACCATTTCTTAAATACTCATTTTCAATACTAGGAAGAGCATCTTCCATTGCAAGTACATTCTTTCTCGCAATTTTAGCCACATCAACAATGATGACTAAAGTTTTAATAAGAGAATTTGGAGATGCCTTATAAACACGACCAATCGTTCCCAGAAGCTTTTTTAGATGATCCATTGGGTAGGAAAGAACTGTAGCAACAATACTTCCCAAGAGCACAATGATTAAACTAGGAATATGAATAAAGTATTTTAATGGTCCAAACTGTATTCCAGACGATGGATCATAAATAATACCAAAGATCATTACAGCAAAAATACCAATCGTTCCTACAAGTGAAGCTATATCCATAATCAAATAGTGAATTATCTTTATTGGTTAAAAATCGAAGTTATTTATGCAATTTGAATATAGGTTTCCAGAAAAATTCCTTTCTGTGGTTGAATCCTTGCCTATTGGCTTTATGGCGGTTTTGTGTTCAAAACATTCAATATTAGTACCAGTTACTATTTTTTAAAAAAATCTGGATACTAATATCTAAAATACAAGTTGATCGCCTAATTGCAGTACGATAAAATTCCATAAATTATTTTTCAAGTACAGGAAAAAAAGAGGAGATGAAATTTAAATTCGATAAATAAACAGCCATAGACAAAAATAGTTTGTTTTGGCATAGTGCTCT
>JBNMNM010000093.1:0-8910 GCA_051275585.1 bacterium
ACAACCTACATGGGGGTCTGTTTTTAAAAATCCACCTAATAATTCTGCGGGAAAACTAATTGAATCTTGTGGATTAAAGGGAACATTAGTTGGAAAAGCTCAAATTAGTCCTATGCATGCAAACTTTATTGAAAACATAGGTGGAGCTACATTTGATGATTTAGCAGGTGCAATTCATTTAGCTCGAAGCACTGTTAAGAATAAACATAATATTGATTTGCATTTAGAAGTTAGAATTATCAATCCAGAAGGTGAATTAATTCAAATCTAATTTTCATTCGGAAAAAAGCAAGCAACTTGATGTGTTTCTGTAATTAACTCAAGTTGTGGTTCATCTTTTTTACATTTATCTGCTGCTTTTGGACAACGAGGATGAAAATGACATCCAGAAGGTGGGTTAATCGGACTCGGAATTTCTCCTTGAATGGCTTGAAAATCTTGTTTTTTTCGTGGATCAGGATTTGGAATCGATTCAATTAGAGCTTTTGTATATGGATGTGCAGGGTTTTCATAAATTTTTTGACTATCTGTAAGCTCTACAATTTGCCCAAGATACATTACAGCAACACGATCACAAATATGACGAATCACATGTAAATCATGGGAGATAAAAAGAAAGCTCACTCCTAATTCATTTTGCAAATCAAGCATTAGGTTTAAAATTTGAGCTTGAATAGAAACATCTAATGCTGAAACAGGTTCATCTGCAATAATAAGTTGTGGAGAAAGTGCTAAAGCTCTTGCAATTCCAATCCGCTGTCGTTGTCCACCACTAAACTCATGAGGATAACGTGTTACCCATTCAGGATTTAATCCCACCAAAATCATTAGTTCAGAAACTCTTTTTTTTCTTTCTTCTGATGTTCCTACTTTATTAATCAATAAAGGTTCTTCAATAATTTGCTCAATATTAAAACGAGCATTTAAAGAATCCATTGGATCTTGAAAAATCATTTGCATTTTCTGACGAAAATTTGCCATCTGGCTAAAGCTTAGTTTTGTTAGCTCATGATCTAAAAAATACACTTTTCCTTCACTTGCAGAAAGAAGTTGCATAATCACTCTTCCTAGAGTTGATTTTCCAGAACCAGATTCTCCAACCAATCCTAAAGTTTCATTAGGAAAAATTTGTAATGATACTTTTTGAACAGCCTTGATATATTGCTTTGTTCTTTGAAAAATTCCTTTTTTAACGGGGAAAAATTTCGAAACATTTTGAACATCAAGAATAGGAACTCTTTTTTTGTTCATCTCTAATCTTTGGATTTTTCAGGATAGTGACATGCAACAAAATGAGAACCTTCAATAAGCTGAAGTTCTGGAGCCTCTTGTATACAAAGTTGAGTTTTTCTAGAACAACGATTTTGAAAACTACAGCCAATAGGAAGATCGGTTAAACTAGGAACCGTTCCTGCAATAGTAAATAGCTTCTCTTTATTTACTTGGTCAGAGGAAACCAACGATTTAAGTAATCCCTGAGTATATGGATGTAATGGAGTATCAAACAAAGAAAGTACACTAGATTGCTCTACAATTCTACCTGCATACATTACCAATACATAATCACATGTCTGAGCAATGACTCCCATATCATGGGTAATCATGATCATTGACATATTCAAATTATTTTGGATTTTTTTGAGCAGATGTAAAATTTGAGCTTGAATTGTAACATCTAAAGCCGTTGTAGGCTCATCAGCGATTAGAACTTTTGGATTTCCTGTCAATGCCATTGCAATCATAATCCGTTGTTTCATACCACCAGAAAGCTGATGTGGATAACGATACATTAACAATTCAGGATCAGACAAACCTACAGCATCCAATAACTCAATACTTCTCTGCCACGCTTCTTTTTTGCTAAGCTTTGAATGTTCTCGGATAGGTTCAATCAGTTGTTTTCCAATCTTCAGAACTGGATTTAAAGAAGTCATTGGTTCTTGAAAAATCATTGAAAGCTGATTTCCACGTAACTTCCTAAACTCTTGAATATCCAGCCCTAAAATTTCATTGCCTCCTAGAAAGACTTTTCCTTGTTCAATTTTTCCTAAAGGATGAGGAACTAGTCGCATAATGGAAAAAGAGGTTACACTTTTTCCACATCCAGATTCACCAATAATTCCTACAGTCTCTTTTTGATAAACATCAAAACTTACATCTCGAACTGCTGGAACTCTCTGCTTTCCAACCTGAAAAGAGGTAATTAAATTTTGAACCTCTAAAACAGGCTTATCCTTTTGTTGTCGGCAAGCCATAAAAATGCAGAATAAGGTTAACGCCCATCAACATTAAGGACTTTAGTTTTCTTTCGTAAAAATCGAATAATTAGATATAAGGCGAGTGAAACACCAAACCAAATTGCATAGCAATTAGACAGTACAAACTTTTCATATAAGAAAAAATTATAAATCACACGAAGAAGAGTAAACACAAAAACAATTCCAAAAAAGGAAGTATCTTCTCGTTTTATTGCATTCTTTAAAGAGAATCTAAGTTTTGAAGGAATCCATCCAGTTAATTTTGGAATTAAAAATGGAGTTCTTTTTGTCCACTCGACATAAGTCTCTCCAAACTTACCACGTAAGAATTCTTCTTCTGTAAAAATAATTCTTTCATGATACAACCAGAACAGTAATGTATAAATTACCATCCACGCCCATGACTGAGTGTACCCAATAAATCCTAATGTAATAAAATAGTTACCCAGATAAAGAGGATTTCTTACAATAGAATAAATTCCAGTCGAATTCAGTTCATCTGCTCGTTGTTCTGTTCGATTTCGTCCAGAGGTTCCCAAAGGAACAAATGCAATTGTATAAGACCGAATCAATAAGCCTAAAAATGCAATTCCATAACAAACCAATTCCCACTTCCAAAAGCCAACTGCTTCATCAAGACGAGTAGTTAATCCTCGAGTACGGAAGTACAATTCCCCCACAATAATTGGAAGAAGAATAAAAGGGATATGACTTCTCCAACGAAATAACCAATTTCCTTGAGATTGTAACTCTTCTCTTAATGCCATTCTAAGTATTTGAAAGTTGTATGATTAAATTCTAAAAAGTTGCTTGTATTAAAACAAAAATTTTGGTCTTACATATGTCTCTAAAGAGACAAAACAATGTCCTGATCTATATTGTTTATCTTTTTATGAAAAGAAGAAAATATTTGTTCTTGAATCAAAACTCAGTAGTTAAGCATTTTTAATTCCATATTTCTAATTTCAATGTCTCAATTTGTTGTTTTCTTTTATCTCTTTTCGCAATTTCTATTACTTTCTAGAACGTTTCATCAGATTTTTGCTCCTATTAGAACAGGATCATTACTAAAGAAACTATTTTTACTTTTTCTTTTTTTAGTTCCTTTATTTATTTTATACCCAGAAATTGATTCAAATCGAAAGTTTCCTAGCCAAGGAATCGTTTATATCCTTTACACACTTTCGATTAGTGTACTTCCTATTTTGTTGCGACAGTTTTATAACAATAGTCGTCAAATTATTTTTCAATTGCTGTCACTTTTCTTTTTTGGACTTCCTTTATTTCCTATTTTTGAAATTCAACATATTGGTACTACAATTCTCAGTTACCATTTTCGATATGACTTACTACTTTCTTCAAACTTATTATTATTTAATTACTTCTTTTCTTTTTCAGAAGAATCATCTGAATGGGGATTTCAATCTCTAGCACCTAGAAGTATAGTTTCTCTTTATTTAGTGGGAGGAAGCATTTTTATGGTTTCTGGAGTTTTAAGTAATCATTTTCAATTCCAAATAGCACCATTTCAAACAACAACCTTGTTTACCTTATTTGCTATTTTTGCTCACCAATCATTGATTAAAGAAATATTTTTTCGATTGATTTGCCAATCTGCAATTCGAAGTTATTTTGATAAAAATTTTTGGATTCTTCCTGTTATTTTAATTTCTAGTTTTTTTAGTTTATCGCAGTACTTGATTCACCAAACTAGCCAAGTAATTTTTCCTTCCTTCATTATCGGACTTTTTTCTGGAATTTTTTTACATAAAAAAAGATCAATTATTCTTGCTTGGTTAGTGCATGCTAGTTTTGTTTCCATTGCTTTTTACTTTTTTAATTCAAATTTATAACTATGGAACAACTACTCACATCTCTTGACCGTCTGGTTCAAGATGCCCTTGAGAATCAGGTTTTTCCTGGAGTTGAAATCCTCTTAGCAAAAGGGGAGAATATTATTCTACATAAAGAATGGGGAAAGACCTCAAACCTGCAAGATGCTGAAAGCTTAACAAAAAATTCTGTTTTTGATTTAGCATCATTAACAAAACCATTAGCTACAACAATTGCAATTATGCAATTGCTTGAAACTGGAAAACTTTATTTAGAACAAAAAGTTCAAGAATTTATTCCTGAATTTTCTGGAAATTTAAAAGACAAAATTACAATTCGTCATTTATTAACTCATACCTCTGGTTTACCAGCATGGGTTCCTCTTTATGATGATGAGTTTCAATTTTCAGAAGGTTGGAAAAAATTAGTTTCGCTAGAATTAGATTATCAACCTGACACTAAAATGATTTATAGTTGTATGGGTTTCCTTTTATTAGGTGAAATTATTCGTCGGATTTCAGGAACAACACTTGCTAAGTTTTGTTCACAATATATTTTTAATCCTTTAGAGCTTTCTAACCTAACTTTTTCACCAGAAAATACAAAAAGTATTATCCCTACCGCATATTGCCCAATTCGCAAGAAATTGTTACAAGGCATTGTTCATGATGAAAATGCTTATTTATTTCATGAAGAAGGTGGCAATGCAGGACTTTTTGGAACCGCTGAAGAAGTATGGAAACTTTGTTTAGCTCTCTTTCAAAAACCTGCGAATGGATTTCAAATTTTATCACATCAATCAATTAATTTAATGTGGAAAGATCACAATCCAGAATCAATTCCAGCAAGAGCACTAGGCTGGGACTATCTTCGTAATGATCACAGTTTTATGACTTGTGGTGATTACATGAAAACTAAAGCAGTTGGTCACACAGGATTTACAGGAACATCTATTTGGCTTGAACCGAAAACTGAAATCGTGATTATTATCCTCTCTAACCGTGTTACTATTTCACGAGAAGGTAATCTATCAGCAATGCGAAATTTTCGTCCTAGAGTTCATAATATTTTAAGAAATTTAGTCGTAGAAGAAGAGTTCTAATCAAACGAGCAATCCCACATAATATTCAGACCTCAAAGTAATGCAGAAAAAAAGAGCCCCATTCCGATATAGTGATGTTGATGAAGATCAAAAAGAAGCTGTTCGTGATATTCATTTTTATCGTCATCTAATTGTTGAAGAGCCTAATAATGCTGAAAACTATTATAATCTTGGAGTAGCTCAAGCTCAAATTGGAGATTATCAAAATGCATTACAATCTTATAAAGAAGCAACTCATATTGACCCAACAAATGCAAAGTCATATTACAATATGGCAATTGCCTTCCAAAAGTTAGGGTATATTGATCGTGCAATTGTATCTTATGAGGATGCTCTGACTCGTAATCCTGAAGATGAATCTGCATGGTTTAACTTAGGTCTTCTTTTACTCAATCAAGAACAGTTTGTTCGAGCTGAAAATTGTTTTCAAAAAAATGTATCCCTCAATAAAGAAAATAAAGATGCTTGGAAAAATTTAGCCAGTCTATATTATCTTCATCGTCAATTAGAACCTGCTGAAAATACAATTCGTGAAGCTCTACGAATTGATGAAAAAGAGCCTTTATTATGGGAACAACTAGGACTTATTTTATATTCAGGCCAGAAATATGAGGAAAGTTTAGAAGCTTATCAAAAAGGAGTAGACTTAGATAAACAACTTCCACATTTGTGGAGTAATCTAGGAAATTGTTATTTAAAACTAGAAAATATTAAAAAGGCTGAAGAAGCTTATCGGCAAGCCATTTTACTTGATCCTGAAGATGCTAACTTTTGGTTTAATTTAGGAGAACTTTCTTATAACCATAAGACTCAAGAAGAAGCTGCTTCCTGTTTTCGTAAAGTTGTTGCAATTGATTCAAAAGATGCAGAATCATGGCAGTATCTTGGTGACTGTTGTGAAAGCAATCAGCAATTGAAAGAAGCTGTTCAATGTTATGAAAAAGTGATTGAACTCACAGGGAAAAAAGGGACTCTTTCTGTAAAGCTTGCAAATATCTACTCTCAATGGGGAGATAAGGAAAAGATCTTAGTTGCAAGAGAAAATATTTATAAAGATGATCCTTATAATTCAGAAAATAATTATCCTTTAGCCCTGATTTATCTAACACTAGGAAAAGTTGATCAAGCATTTGACCTCTTACAAAGTAGCCTCACTTTTTCTAAGGATGATCACCATACATGGTATATGTTAGCTCAGCATTACCACCAGCGTGGAATAACTGATAAAGAATTTATTTGTTTAGAAAATACACTAAGTAGCAATCCTGAAAACCTTCCTGCATGGATTCACTTAGGAAATTTAGCAATAGATCGCAATACTCCAGATAATGCTTTCACTTACTTCATGAAAGCGAAAAAACTACTAACTTATGATTTTCATAATTGGAAACGCCTCATTGATAAGTTCATTGCATTAAAAGATTACGAACAAGCATATGAAGTTACATTACATGTTATTCCAATTGCAAAATACTCTACAAAAGCATGGCAAGATATTTTCCGAACATTCAAACGAGCCAACAAATTAGATGAATACACAACATGGCTATCTGATGAATTAAAAACTGATATCTTTACTCCAGAAGAAATCCTACCTTTAGGTGAAATTTTTGATCATTTTGAATCCTTTGAAAAAATTCAATCTATTTATCAATTTCATTTAGATCAACAACCAGAGCATAGAGAATTAGTCCATGCTTTAAGTCAGAGTCAAATTCAATCAGGACAAATACTAGAAGCAAAAGACCTCCTCAATGAGGCAGTTGATACTCACCAAGATGATTATCAATTATGGAACTCTTTAGGAGAAGCAAACTACAACCAAAAAGATTGGGAAGAAGCAACGAAATGTTTTGAAAAAGCATTAACTATTCGTCAAGATGATTACCGTGTATGGTTTAATTTAGGAAATATTCACGGAAAAAAAGGCGAATTAGATAAAGCTATTGAATACTATGATACTTCTTTATCCTATTATCACTCTGAAGATAAGACTTGGTATAACAAAGGTCTTGTTCTTGATATGCAAGAAAAAGTAGAAGATGCCCTTCACTGTTTTCAATGGTCTGTTCACCATAACCGTTGGAATAGTGGTGCGTGGAGTACAATGGGAATTCTCTACTATGAGTCAAATCAAGTTGATGTTGCTCGACGATGCTTTCTAAAAAGTCTTGCTCGGAATAGACATTACCTAACAGGCTGGAATAATCTTGCCGCAGTTTATGAACAAATGGGAGATAGTAAACGATTACGTTCATGCCTCAAACAAGTTCAACGTCTTGAAAAATAACGAACTCTTGAATTAGCAATTACAAAAGAATTAAAGCCTCATAATATTAGGAATTAGCGCAAATAAAAAAGAGAAAAAAGTAAAGTGTAAATTTCCACTTAGTTTTGTTACTAGTCAATCTTGGAGGTCACAAAACATAAGAGATTCAGTAGCATGAATCGAAAATTTACACTTCATTAATTTTGGGAGGAAACCATCGGAACAAATGAAAATAGACCATGATGACTAGTTTCATTTATTTTTGATTTTTTAACTTTCGTCATTCTGCACTCATGAGGTTGGCCCACTGGTGCAACTAAAACTCCATTCTCTTTTAATTGTAAAAAAAGCATCTCTGGTAAATGATGAGCTGCGGCTGCAATAATAATTCGGTCATAAGGAGAATTTTTTTGTACTCCAAAATTTCCATCTCCATCAATTACAGCTATAGTAGTAGGAATTAGGTTTGTCCTAAGACAGTTTTTGAGGGCATGTGTATTGCCTCAAAAAAGAATTTAGAACATCTAAAGCCCTCTAAATTTGCAATTAATTGCAAATAAAAAACGGGGCAAAGTTCAAGCCAAGACAAACCTAATTCCTACTACTATACATTTTTAATTCCTGCTAATTTCAAATTTTTTCTTGCTTGTACTGCTAACTCAGGAATGATCTCAATACTATAAACATAATTCACAAGCTTTGATAAAATTGCAGCATTATATCCACTTCCAGCACCAACCTCTAAAACATTATGATATGGTTCTAATTCTAACAAATCTAACATCATCATTACTGTTGTAGGTTGCGAAATTGTTTGTCCTTGCCCTATTGGTAATGGATGATCTTCATATGTATACTCTTGCATGTGTGTTGGAACAAAATGCTCACGCTCTACTGCATTAAAGGCTGAAATAATTCTCTCATTCTGAATCATTGAGTCTCTTTTCCAGTAATTCACTAAATATTGTTTTTGAAATTGCTCAGTCATTTTTTCAATACGATTTGTAGTCAAAATTTATGCAAATATAAAAACTATACTAATTAACTTTATACTTTATTTATTTTAAAAAATTTGTAATATCAAAACAAAAATCTTATTTTTTTATCAAAAAATACACCTTTTATTGTAATTATAAACACTAAATCAGTAACTATCCATCTTCTTTTATAACACGTCTTACAAAACTTCTTTAAATCAAATACAAATTTTATCCACATTCAAACTAAATTTAACACTTACAATGGTGAGTACTCTTCTAAAAATTTTTGCATGACTGGAGTTACTAAAAAAGACTTATCTTGTTTACCCCAGTACTGAACGGTTACTTCATGTAAATAAAAATCTACTTCTAGAAATTTTTTGATTTGATTCCAAATAGTATTTTCACTGTCATTATGTTTGGCAAGATATCCATCATACAAAGAAATCATTAACACCATAATCTGAC
>JBNMNM010000094.1:0-8902 GCA_051275585.1 bacterium
TGGCACAAGCTTGAGTCATATACAGCATACAAAGCCTTTAGAGGCAACAAAGTAATTTTTAAGATATCAGCCTATCAAAGCTCTCAAGAATGTTCCAAATGTGTACACATTCACCCCGATAATCGTAAGAGCCAGTCTAAGTTCTTGTGTATTAGTTGTGGATACTTTGAGAATGCGGATGTTAATGCGGCTCAGGTTATTAAAAAAAGAGCAATTAAGTTAATAATGAACTCTGGAACGGAGTTGTCAAAAAGAGGTGTTCTTTTTGATAGTGGGCGTGGAGCTAAATGTAAGACACGAAAGGCGAAAGCGATTCGTGCAGATAGCAACGAATCGTCAAAAAAGATAATGGGAAAGCAGTCTTTGACTGTCTAACTTTTAGAAGCTCGCTCCTTTAGGGACGAGTAGTTCACAGTGCAGGAGAGTAGTTGGGTTTATTTGCTCTGGCGGCTTCGGCTGTTCTTACATTTGCTCTGGTAGCGGCTTTCATTCCGATGAATCCAGCTAGCTTGGAAAGTTCTGCCCCAAGAAGATAAGCAATTGCAGTTTGGTAACCAATAAATATTCCAAGTACGATTGCACTAAAAATAACTACAACAGTAAGAATTTTGTATTGTCGATTCAGATAAACCATAGCTCCATCATGGATTAACCCTGAAATTTCCTGCATTTTTTCATTTCCTTCCGATTTTTTGAAAATAAAAATACCAAGAGCTACTATTAAACCAATACTAGACAGTATCGGAGCAAATTTTATGAAATCCGCCATTACACTTCCCCTAAATATATATAAAAATAGATTTTTATATATAAATAATTTTCAAGATTAAGCAGGAAACTTTAAAAATTAAAAGAATTATTATTAACAAAAATCTAAAAAAATCTTTGATAATCAATATTTTTCATTTTTTCAAAGTAACTAGAACAAAATTCTGAAAAAAAAAGCCATTGTCCCTTTTTAGGTACAATGGCTTTTTAGGGAAATCTTAGAAAGGTTTTCTACTGACTATTTTTCAGTAGACTCTTCTTTTTTTGCTTCAGTTGTTTTTTCTGAACTCTCTTCTTTTTTCTCTTCAGTAGCTTGTTCTGAGCTTTCTTCCTTTGTAGTAAAAGTCTCTACTTTTTCTAGTAAATCAGTTGCAAGCTTTCCAACTTCTTGATTGATAGATCGAATTCCTTCGTAAATGCTTCCAATGGTGTGTTCGTGGAATTCCTGTGCTTTCTCAGCCGTTTTTTCTAGTGGAGCGATTTTCTTTAATAAATCAAGTGGCTCTTTTGCAATTGCTTGGTGAACTTCCTCTACGGATGTTGCACCTTTATCAATTGCTGTTTGTACTAGCTCTACCAATCCTATTAACTTGCTCATTTTTATCCTTCGATAATTAAATTAATGCTTTCTAAGTAAAAACTGCTCTATTGAACAGGTGTACTTTCACACCAAGTTTTGATTTGCTCATACACCAATAAACTATGAGTTAGTTTCAAGTGACCTATTTTTAAAAACTCTTTGTGGTGGTCTGGTGTAAAAGGAATATGGTGTTTCTCATGTTTTGATTTTCCTGTTGCACTGTTTTTTCGAACTAAAGCATCTCCAAACCATTGAGTAATAATATGGTCTGGGTCTTCTGTTAGTGTCCCAGTAATAATATAATGGTCTGCACTTTCTAGTAATGGAACTTCTGTTTTATGATTGGTCAGAAGTTCATCAGGGTTTTTGCCTTCCCAATTGTCATGCTCTAAATAACCAAAACGTAAATCTTTAATTCCAGAGCTTCTAAGGTTTAGTACATCTCCAGCAAGCTTTGTGTATGGACGTGGAACTGTCTTTAAAATGGTTGTAACTACATTTCCAAATTTTTCTAACGGAGCCCCTAAATGTGGAACACCTAAAAAGAACATTTTTTTAACTTTTTGAATCCATTCTCGATTTTGTTCTTTTCCTTGATGACATGCACTACGAGTGACTAAACCACCCATACTATGACCAATAATTACAATTTCTTCGATTGGAATAGGATAGACTGAAAGAAGTTCTTCAAGAATATTTGAAAAATTTTCTCCATTTTTAGAGATATGCAATCCAGAATTATATCGAACATAGATAGGAGTGTAACCTAAATCTTTTTGGAGGAAAGAACCGTATGTTTTTTCTTTGTCTTTATCAAATTCCCAAATCGTTTCATGGTTTGTTAACCCATGAATCAGGATGCAAACTTTAGGAGTAATGTTAGAGTATGCATTTTGTAGGCTTTCAGTGGTTAGTTCCACCCTATGGTATCGATAGCGGAATTGCATTGGTACAGCCAAATCATTATCTTGTTCATCAAGATAATCTCCAAACACACCATTCAATACACCAACACCTAAATCAGCACTTCTCTTAAATTGCTTGCAAATTTTATTGAACTTACCTTTCCAAGGAGTTTTTTCTTTTTGAGGAGATGCCATATTTTCTTCGAAATCAATTGGCAAAGAGAAACTTGATGAGTTTTGGATATTGTTCATGTGTACCATTGAAAAGTGGTCAGGAATAATATAATTTTCTCAATGGTAAGCTATAGCACCAATTTTAACTTATGCAAATAGTATTTCTAAAAAGGCACCAAAAAATTGACCATTTTTGATGACTTTTAGAGAAGTTGTAATGTTCTTCAAGCTTGGAGTAACAAGATATCACAACTAATTTTGCGATAGCATATAAAAAACTATCGATTTAGCTGATATGGTCCACCTTTTTTCAATGCGGCTTGGTATGCAGGACGAGCATGAATTGTTTCTAAAAAGGCAATTAATTTTGGATGATGTGACTTTGTAATTCCATCTCGTGCTTCTGCGGCTTCAACAGGAAAACTCATTTGAATATCAGCAGCACTGAACTTTTTGCCAGCAAACCATAATGAATTTTCTAGTTCTTTCTCTAAAAAATCGAGATGTAAGTTGATTTGTGGGTTAATATAAGAAGACTGTACGTTTTTTGAAAGAATTTTTGCGATAGGACGCACAAAAAACAGCATTGGATTTTCTGGAATCTTTCGGAAGATAAGTTTTAATACTAAGAAAGGCATTAAGGAACCCTCAGCATAATGCAGATAATAAGTATATTTTTGTGCATCTTTGGTTCCAGCTTTAGGACGAAGTGACTCTCCATATTTAGTAACTAAATGCTCAATAATTGCTCCAGATTCTGCAATGGTAAGGTCATCATCTGTAATTACAGGGGACTTTCCTAATGGATGTACTGCTCGTAATTCTGTTGGAGCTAACATTGTTACTGGATCTCGTTCATATCGTTTTACCGTATATTCAAGGCCTAATTCTTCTAGTAACCAAAGTACACGTTGAGATCGTGAGTTTTCAAGATGATGAACAGTAATCATAGTCTTATTTTATCAAGTAAAATGGTTAAAAACTAAAGGATTTGAGAACCAGTATTCTTATTACAGAATGAAAAACACACTTCTTATTGAAAAACTCCCCCCAATAAATTAGGGGGCTTTCTCGCTCATTTATCGTAAAGGAATGAAAACGTCCTTGCTACTCATAATTTTTTTAAGGCCACATTCTAAACATTGTATGCTTTCTTTTTCAAGAGAATATAACGTGAAAATTTTTATTTGATTAAAAAAGGTGTAAAATTTTTGGTTGATGATCTCTTCATGTAAGCTTTATGATTTAGGTTCAAATAGCTTTCTTATTTATTCACTTGCAACAAAGCTTTTTTTTATGAAAATCTTACGAAAATTTATTTATCGCCAAAAAATCTATTAAGATAATGAATTATCTGTATCTATAAAGTCGAAAGGAGTCGTTTTAATATGAAGAGTTTAGTTGTTACTGCATTTAGCTTATTCTTTTTTGTAACCAATGCTTTTTCTGCTGGAATGGGAATTGTTACTGGTGGTCAGAGTGGAACCTATTATCAAATCGGAAATGATATTTCTCGATTGCTTTCAAGGCATAATATCTCCTTACGAGTTTTTTCTTCCAGAGGCTCCTTAGATAATGTTGCTGATGTCTTTAAACGTCCAAGAGTGCAAATGGGAATTGCACAGTCAGATGTTCTTGCTTACATCAAAGCGAATAGTAACAACCAAGAACTTCGAAGAATTGCCAAAAAAGTAAAGATGGTTTTTCCTCTATATAATGAAGAAGTCCATCTGATTGGAGGTAAAAGCATTTATCAATTATCAGATCTAGCAGGAAAACGAGTTGCTGTTGGAAAATTTGGAAGTGGAACTTACCTTACTGCAAAATTGATTTTTGAAATTACAGGGATCAAAGCTCAATTAGTTGAAGTTTCTGGTTATGATGCAATTCAAAAAGTTCAAAATGGAAGTGTGGATGCAATGCTATATGTTGCTGGTTATCCTGCACAACTTCTTCGAAATTTATCTAACGGACTACACCTTGTTCCAATTTATGATAAAGAGGTAAGTGCGTTTTATATTCCAAGTACAATTCCAGCCTATACCTACCCTTGGCAAGCAACGGCAGTTCGAACTGTTTCTGTAAAAGCGGTTTTAATTACCTATGATTATCGAAGATCAAACTGCCAAAAGATTGGACGAATCGCAAAAATTTTAAATCAGAATATCAATTGGCTCAAACAAAATGGTCATAGCAAATGGAAGCAAGTTAATTTTGATTTTAAATTAAAAAAATGGGAACAATATCGTTGTGTTGTTAATGCTCTAAATCGAAGAAATCGTGATCAAAATTCTCAACAACAAAGAAATCTTGATCCAACTTCTCGACAACGAAGAAACAATGTTCCTTCTACAGATCGTCAGAATAATGAAAATCGAGATCGTAGTGGGTTAAAAAATACGCTTCGTAATATGATGCAATAACAAGAGTACAAATTTTAAATCATAATTTTTTGATTATTTTTAAAGGAGTTGATTAAGGATGAAGGGTTTAGCTGTTACATTATTTAGTTTCTTGTTTTTTGTAACAAATGCTTTTTCTGCTGGAATGGGAATTGTTACTGGTGGATTGAGTGGAACCTATTATCAAATTGGTAATGATCTTTCTCGACTACTTTCACGGTATAATATTTCTTTACGAGTTTACCCTTCTAGAGGTTCTTTAGATAATGTTGCGGATGTTTTTAAACGTCGAGGTGTGCAAATGGGAATTGCACAATCAGATGTTCTTGCTTACATCAAAGCCAATAGCAACAATCAAGAACTTCGAAGAATTGCCAAAAAAGTAAAGATGGTTTTTCCTTTGTATAATGAAGAAGTTCATTTAATTGGAAAAAAAAGCATTTATCAATTGTCTGATTTAAATGGAAAACGAGTTGCTGTTGGAAAATTTGGAAGTGGAACTTATCTCACGGCAAAATTGATTTTTGAAATCACAGGAATCAAAGCTCAATTAGTGGAGTCTTCAGGACTGAAAGCTATTGATAAAGTCCGAAATGGTAGTGTGGATGCAATGTTTTATGTTGCAGGTTATCCTGTGCAATTGCTTCGTTATCTTCCTAGTGGACTGCATCTTATTCCAATTTATGACAAAGAAGTAAGTGAGTTTTATATTCCAACCACAATTCCAGCTTATACCTATTCTTGGCAAAAAAGACCTGTTCGAACTGTTGCCGTAAAAGCTGTATTGATTACTTATAATTATCGGCGAGCAAACTGCCAAAAGATTGGACGGATTGCAAAAATCTTAAGTCAGAATATCAATTGGCTGAAAAAAAGAGGCCATAGTAAGTGGAAGCAAGTGAACTTTAATTTTAAGCTAAAAAAATGGGAACAATATGGTTGTGTTGTTAGAGCTTTGAATCAAAGAAATCTTGATCCAACTCCTCGACGAAGGGGTGTTCCTTCTGCAAACCATCAAAATAATGGAAGTCGTAGTAATGGATTAAAAAATACACTTCGTGACATGATGCGTTAACAATTTCTTACGACTCAATTCCAATTACTTCTATAATTTTCTGAAGATTTTTAGACTGGAGTTGACGTTCTGAATGATCTCATTTTCTAAAAGATCAGAGCCTAGAAATTTCTCTAAATTGATTAAATTCTGATCTTTTAACCAAAATATATCCATATTGGTTTTGTTTCTAGCGATGTTCATTCTCTGAACTTTTGTTTTGGTAGTGTTATTTAATTTAAAAGAATTGTTTTTTCTAATGCTTCGACGTATAACAACTCATCAAAATGAGATAGCAACTAGTAAATATTGTGGGTTTTCATATTAATTAACTATCCCCCCCTTTAAGACTTAAATATACAGTTGACATATAAAATACTGATTAATAATTCATGATTTAATCAACTTTACACAATAAAAAATATTTTATTTGCTATATTCTTACTTTTTTTATTGCAATTAAGCATAAAATTTTGACAGAAAAAGAACTAGAATATTTTTATTATATTACTAAATCTAGTTGTTATCTCTTCAACAAGATCTAATGCATTTATTGCGAGGATAGTTATGCGTCATTTTTTAAAGTTTATAAAAATTGCTTTGGTGTTATCCCTAGTCGGAAGTTTTTGGGGAACTGCTTATGCTGGAGAAACAAAAAAAAGTGGTATTATACTGGGGTTTAGTAATGCATCAGTCAGTGATTCTTGG
The DNA here is from genome assembly GCA_051275585.1 of bacterium. Classification (GTDB taxonomy): domain Bacteria; phylum SAR324; class SAR324; order XYD2-FULL-50-16; family JBNMNM01; genus JBNMNM01. Next base: position 6,592 of record JBNMNM010000094.1, read on the forward strand.
CGTAAATTTCTTGTAGCCAATTTCTGGGCAGAAATTGCGAAGCACCCTGAAGTAAAGAAAGCACATTATACTGACGCAAGAAATAGAGCTTATCAACAAAGAAAGGATATTGATAATTTATTAAAGAAGAAAGTCGATGCTTTAATTGTTTTTCCAACAAATAAAAATGCAGTAAGCTCTTCCGTTGCGAAAGCTTATGATCAAGGAATCCCAGTGATTCTTATTACAGGAAAAGTAAATACAGAAAAATATACCTCCTTTATTGAAACTAGTAATTATGAAATGGGAAAGTCTCAAGCACAATGGTTAGCAAAAGAGCTAAACTATAAAGGAAATATTGTGATGTTTAGTGGTATTAAAAATACTGGTGCGGCTGATGATCGTTTAAGAGGAGCTAGAGATGTTTTACGGAAATATCGGAAAATTCGAGTTTTAGCTCATAATTATTCTGGTTGGGATATGAAGAAAGCTAAAAAACAGATGGAAGTATTAGTAAAACGATTTCCAAAAATTGATGGGATTTGGGCTGATTCAGGATTAATGTCATGGCCAGCTCTGAAAGTTTTAAAAAAGAATGGTAGAACTTTAATTCCTTCAACTGGAGATCAATTGAATGGATATGCCAAGTTTTTAAAGAAGAACAACGCAAGAGGCTTTATTTATCCTTTTTTATCTTCAATCACTCGAAATGCAATCAGAGTTGCAATTAAAGCTGTTCAAGGAAAAAAAGTTCCAAAATATATCAAAGCTCCTGTGCAACCTTATGGTCCTAAAAAAATCAAGTCTTTTGCTCGAATGAACAAGTCTGATTATTGGTGGATTGGTGATGACCAAATGCCAAAAAAATATCTTCCAAAATTATAATTTTATAGCCAGAGTTTTCTCTGGTTATTTTTTTATTCATTCAAAATAACTAATTAATTATATTTAGTAAGGTCTAATTTTATGCGTTTAAATAACTTTCTTAAAACAATACAACTAATACTTATTGTTGCTTTAATCGCAGTTTTTTCTGGAACTGCTTATGCTAAAAAAATCAAGAAAAAGAATATTATTATTGGCTTTAGTAATGCCTCAGTATCAAATTCATGGCGTAAGTTCTTAGTTGCTAACTTTTGGGCTGAAATTGCAAAACATCCAGAAGTTGCTAAAGCATATTATACAGACGCAAAAGACAGACCTTATCAACAAAGAAAAGATATCGATAATTTAGTAAAAAAAGGTATTGATGTTTTGATTGTATTTCCGACTTCAAAAAATGCAGTCAACTCTTCAATTGATCGAGCTTATGCTAAAGGAATTCCTGTGATCATCATTGTTGGAGGAGTTACAACAAAAAAATACACAACTTTTATTGAAACCAATAATTATGATATGGGAAAAAGCCAAGCAGAATGGTTAGTAAAAGCATTAAATTACAAAGGAAATATTGTGATGTTCAGTGGTCTGAAAAACACTGGAGAAGCTCAAGCTCGACTGCAAGGAGCAAGAGATGTGTTAAAAAAACATCGAATTCGAATTTTAGCTCATCATTATTCAGATTGGAATATGAAAAAAGCAAAAAAACAAATGAGTGTTCTTGTACGTAGATTTCCAAAAATTGATGGAATTTGGTCGGATTCTGGCTTGATGTCATGGCCTGCACTAGAAGTTTTGAAAAAGAATGGCAGACCTTTAGCTCTATCTACTGGAGATCAATTAAATGGGTATGCGAAGTTTTTAAAGAGAAACAATGTAAAAGGTTTTATTTATCCTTTTTTATCTTCACTTACTAGAAATGCAATAAAAAGAGGAATACAGGCTGTTCAAGGAAAAAAAATACCAAAGTATATCAAAGCTCCTGTAAAAACTTATGGCCCTAAAAAAATCAATTCTTTTGCTCGAATGAATAAGTCTGATTATTGGTGGATTGGTGATGATCAAATGCCAAAAAAATACCTGCCTAAATTATAACTGATTACACCCATTTTTAGAAATTTTGCTAATTCTAGCAAATATTTTCTATTAATATCTAATGCTTTTTTTGTGAGTAAATTTATGCGTCATTTTGTAAAATTTATACGAGTTGTTTTGATTTTATCCTTAATTGGAAGTTTTTGGGGAACAGCATATGCTGGAAAAACAAAGAAGAGTGGTATTGTACTTGGTTTCAGTAACGCATCACTTAGTGACTCTTGGCGAAAATTTATGCTTGCTAATTTCTGGGCAGAAATTGCAAAACACCCTGAAATAGCGAAAGTTCATTACACAAATGCAAGAGACAGAGCTTATCAACAACGAAAGGATATTGATAATCTATTAAAGAAAAAAA
>JBNMNM010000095.1:0-8870 GCA_051275585.1 bacterium
TATGTTTTTCCCGCACCTAAATCTCCAATTAAGCCAAAACACTGTCCTTGAAGTTTTAATAAATGAATTTCACTTAGTTGTTGAATGATTTCTTGGAATTTCATAGTCAGAATTTAAATATTAAATAACAAAAAAGCCTTTAAATTCAAAGACTTTTGCAAGTTAAAATTCTCTCTTAACTTATCTGAAAGATTACAGTAGACTTGCTTGCGTTTAACGTTAACAACAGGTAAAAATACCTATCCTCACGTCAAAATAAGAAAAAAGTCAAATAGACGAGAACCCACTCTTACTAAAATTTCCTCAAATTTTCATAATTATGAGCTACGAACAGCAAAAACAAAAAAATTGGGAACAATTCATTCAATATCTTAAAGAACACCTAGAAAAAGATGAGATTGATGCATGGGTTTCAAAACTTTCTTTAATTCATTGTCAAAGTGATGAAATCGTAATCAGTGGCCCTAATCAATTTTTTTGTAATTGGATTCGAGATCATCATCGAGATTTAGTTCGAGAAGGCTTGATGCATTCTTTTTGGGAGATTGGTTTAATTACAGGTTTTAAGCTCGTTCTTAAAGTTGCAGAAGAGGGTAGTAATACGCCTCCACCACAAACACAGAATGATTCAGAATATAAAAATCAGTCTGCAACAGCAGCAAGACCGCAAATAGCATCCATTCATGATGGTTTAAATCCTGACTTCTCTTTTGAAAAATTTGTAAGTGGCGATAATAGCAATATTGCTTATGCAGCAGCACAGTCTGTAGCTGATAACTTAGAACAGACCAATTATAACCCTTTATTTGTTTATGGTGATGTTGGTTTAGGAAAAACTCACTTGATTCAAGCAATTGGTGTTGAGATTAAAAGAAAAGCTCCTGATAAAAAAATTCTTTATACAACAACACAAAAATTTACGAATGAGTTTATTGATGGTATTCGATTCCATAAAACTCACCAAATTCGTAATAAATATCGATCGCTTGATCTTTTACTCATTGATGATATTCAGTTTCTTGAAGGAAAAGAAACTACACAAGAAGAATTTTTTCATACTTTTAATGAATTAATTCAAAATAACAAACAGGTTGTAATTACCTCTGATCGTTATCCCAGTGAAATTAAAAATATTGAGGAAAGATTAGTTAGTCGTTTCGCTTCAGGAATGTTGACAAAAATTGAACTCCCCGATTTTGAAACCCGAGTTGCAATTACCCGAACAATAGTTGAGTCCCTCAATATTCCTATTGATGATGAAATTACAAACCTCATTGCATCAACAGTAAAATCAAATGTTCGAGATTTACGAGGAATTTTAATTAATTTAGAGGCTGAATCGTCTCTTATGGAACAAAAAATCACTCCTAGTCGTGTTAGAGTGCTTCTTCGAGAACGACTTAACATTGAAGATAAACCAAGTAGTGTGAATGATATTATTCGAACTGTTGCCGCAAAGTTCGATGTAAAAGTCTCTGATATTAAATCAGAAAAAAGAGGAAGGTCAATATCACAAGCACGCCAAGTTGCAATGTATATCGTGCGAGAATTAACAAATATGTCATTTCCTACAATTGGTAAGAATTTTGGAGGGAAAAATCATAGCTCTGTTGTTCAAGCATGTAAAAAAATAAAGGCATTAATGCAAAAAGATCCAGAAATGAAACAACGACTCAAGTCAATTATGCGTAGTTTGAGAAACTAAACACAAAAACAAGAAAACAATTCAAACTAAACAGACTTAATTTAGAGCTTAAAACACAAAAACAACAGGTTGATGTCTAGTTAGCAACAGTTTAACAACAGCCTTAAAAAGATTTTAACCAAAAAAAAACATAATAAAAACAATGACTTTTGCATGACGGTAATCATTTTTTATTATGCCTGTTACTTTTCTAAAAAAAACACGCCCACAAACCTGTTGGAAACTAGGACTTTTCCAACAGGCTTGTAGAAAAAATAAAGTTTCCAACAGTTACAACAAATTTACCAACAGTGCCTGTTACTTTTCTAGCCCTTTGTTTATCATGGATTAGAGAGTTTCCAACAGTTACAACAGGGCCTACTACTACTACTAAAGAGAAGAATGGAAATTAATATAGAGAAGAGTGTATTTATTAGTGCATTACAATTGGTCACAAACATTACTTCAAAAAGTACAAGTGAACCAATTATTAATAATGTATTGATTGAAGCAACAAATGAAAATGGAAATGGTTTATTACGATTAAGTGCAACAAATTATGATATTTCTATCCAAGGAGTAATTCCTGCTCAAGTTAAAAAAGAAGGAAATATTTGTGTTAGTGCAAACCGTTTATACACTCTTTCTCGTGAAATCCTTTCTGATAAGATTCATCTTGAGGCTACAGCACAGAATTGGGTGTTTCTAACAGGCGGACAATCAAAAATTAAATTACCTGGAATTGAGGCTGGTTTATTTCCTCCAATTACATTTGAAACATTAAGTTCGCAACTGACTCTTCCTGTGAAATCATTCAAGGATACAATTGATCGAACTATTTATGCGATTGGTGAAAATCAAGCTCGTAAAAATTTAATGGGTTTGAATGTAAATATCATTGATGAAAATCAAATCCGATGTATTGGAGCTGATGGTTTTAGAATTAGTCAGCATTTTCTTGAACATAAAGAACCTATTCAGTGTACTGGAAACATTATCCTTCCTAAGAAGAGTTTAGGTGAGATTAAAAAAGTTTTAGATTATTCTCAAAGTGAAGAGGTTGATATTTCCTTTGATAATAGTGTTTTTCAAATCAGAGGAGGAACAATTCAGTTTAAAACTCGACTGATTGAGGCTGATTATCCTGATTTGAGAAATGTAATTTATGATGAAGGAGAATTTTCAGCAAAAATACCTCGTGCAGAATTAACCAATGCAGTTCGTATTCTTTCAATGGTTAGTGATGGTACAAAGACCTCTAGTATGAAAATAACGTTTTCTGAAGGGAAGATGTTGCTAGAGAGTGAAAAACAGGAATTTGGAGAGGCTAGTAATACACTTTTCTGTGAATATTCTGGAGAAACGTTAAGTATTGGATTTAATATTCGTTATTTATTGGAATCTTTAAATAGTTTTGATGCATCAAAAGCTGATTATTTAACAGTCCATTCAAAAGGTCCATATTCTCCATTTATATTGGAATGTGATGAGTGGAAACAGTATAAAACAATTGTTATGCCTATGAAAATTAAATGGTAGTGCATCAAATCGGATTGAAAAATTTTCGAAATTATCCTGATTTATCTTTAGAATTTAGTAAAAAGATAAATTTTTTTATTGGAGATAATGGGCAAGGAAAGACGAATTTGTTGGAAGCAATTTATTTTTTCACCAATTTACGTTCTTTCCGAATTCCTGATTTGCAATCTTTGACAAAAGACTCTGAAGAGTTTTTTTCGATTCAAGCAAAGTTGCAAAAGAAGAATACAACTCATAGAATCCGAATTCATGCTCATAAAAGGGGGAAAAAGGTCTTTTTAGACGAAAACAGCGTATCTTTGACCTCTGAGTATGTAAAAAAGTTTTTTTCGATTTTATTCTCTCCAGATCACATTGCAAATTTTAAAGAGTATCCAAGTACAAGAAGATTTTTTTTTGATCGAGTTCTTTCCTTGTTAGCTAGTGAGTACTTAGAAAAGTTAAAGGAGTTTTCTAAACTTCATAAACATAAAAATGCTTTGTTACGAAAACAAAGAGAGAGCGAGGTTAAAGTTTGGAATAAATTAATTAGTCAAGTTGTTCCATATTTGATAAACCATCGTGCTAAACTCGTTGAAAATATTAACTTTATACTTCCATCACTTTTTCAAGAACTAACAGGAAAAGCACAGAATTTACAGTTGTGTTATAAGAGTGATTTTTTAGAAAAAGGAAAGTTTTCAACAGAAGAGATTTTTCAGTATTTACAAGAAAAATTGCCTCAGGAAATTCATACAAAAAGTATGTTATTTGGTCCTCACAGAGACAATTATTGGATGACCTTAGACGGAAAAATTGATAAGGTATCCTTCTCTCAAGGCGAATATCGAGTTGCAAATTTAGCCTTAAATTTAGCAATTAACCAACTTGTTATAGAAGAAGTCAATTTTGTTCCTTTGCTTTTACTGGATGATGTTTTTTCCGAATTAGATCGAACTGTAAGTGCAAAAGTAATTGATTTTATTCATCAAGGTAGAAATCAAGTCTTTATCACAGCTACTCATCTTTGGGATGAAGTTGAGCAACTAGGAGATGTTTTTCATATCCAAAGTGGCAAGGTGATTTCCAATCTTTCATAAATATCCATAAGGTACGGATGAGCGAAGAAAACAATACTTATGATGCTAATGACATCGAACAACTAGAAGGACTAGAAGCAGTTCGACTACGACCTGGAATGTATATTGGTGGAATTGATGCTCCTGCATTGCATCATTTAGTGTATGAAATTGTCGATAATAGTGTTGATGAAGCTTTAGTTGGGCATTGTAACCGAATTGAGGTTTTTATTCTTCCTGATAATTCCATTAAGGTAAAAGATAATGGTCGAGGAATCCCTGTTGGAATCAATGAAAAAACGGGAATCCCTGCTGCTGAATTAGTAATGACTTCACTTCATGCTGGTGGAAAATTTGATAGTTCAAATTATAAGGTTTCAGGTGGTCTAAATGGTGTTGGAGCATCCGTTGTAAATGCTCTTAGCGACAATCTTGAGATGACAATTTGGCGTGAGGGACAAGTTTTTGAGCAAAAATATTCAAGAGGAAAGCCTCTTACTGGATTAGATCCTGTAGGAAAATCTGAAAACACTGGAACACAAATTCTTTTTCATCCAGATGAAACTATTTTTGAGGATGTTACTTTTAGTTTTGATATCCTTTCCAATCGATTAAGAGAGGTTGCTTTCCTAAATCGAGGTTTATCAATTAGTATTTGGGATGAACGAACAGGAAAAGAGCATCACTTTAAATATGATGGTGGAATTGTTACTTTTATTGAGCATTTGAATAAAAATAAGACTCCAATTTTGCCAGAACCTATTTATGTTGAAAAAGAGATTGATGATGTTTGTGTTGAAGTAGCATTGCAATATAATGATACATACAACTGTCAAATTTATTCATTTGTAAACAATATCAATACAGTTGAAGGTGGAACTCATGATCAAGGGTTTCGACAAGCATTGCTCAAGTCAATTAATAACTATGGAATACAAAACAAGTTATTTAAAACGGCTGAAGATAAAGTTTCACAAGAGGATATTCGAGAAGGTCTAACTGCAATTATTAGTATAAAAATTTCAGGACCACAGTTTGAATCTCAGAAAAAAATCAAGTTAACTAACAGTAATGTTCGTGGACTTGTTGATAAAGTTGTTCATGCTAAACTTGTTGAATTTCTTGAAGAAAATCCTGATTTAGCAAAGAAAATTCTTTATAAATCAGCAGATGCACAACGAGCAAGAATTGCAGCAAAAAAAGCAAGAGAGCTGACTCGAAGGAAAGGCGTTTTAGAAATGAGTTCACTTCCTGGAAAACTTGCAGATTGCCAAGAAAAAGACCCTGCTTTAAGTGAATTATATTTAGTTGAAGGGGATTCTGCGGGTGGTTCTGCAAAACAAGGACGTGATCGTAAAAATCAAGCAATTCTTCCTCTAAAAGGAAAAATCTTGAATGTGGAAAAAGCTCGATTTGATAAGATGCTTAATAGTGATGAAATTCGAATTTTGATTACTGCATTAGGAACAGGAATCGGAACAGAAGAATTTTCAATTGAAAAGCTTCGTTATCATAAAATTGTGATTATGACTGATGCCGATGTTGATGGAAGTCATATCCTAACCTTGATTTTAACGTTCTTTTACCGTCAGATGTGTGAAATCATTGAACGTGGCTACCTTTATATTGCACAGCCACCACTATATCGGGTCAAAAAAGGAAAAGAGGAGTCTTATATTCAAAATGATGAGCAACTCTTAGAAAAAATCTTTAGCTTATCTTTAAAAAAATATAAGCTTGTTAGTAGTACTGAGACAACTTTAAATCAGTTAGTTCATAACATTGTTGCTCTTAATAAAAGAGTTGATTTGCTTTCAAATAATCCAAAATTACGGATTCTTTATACTTTATTTCTAAAACATAAAATGGAAATTCAAAGTGCAAATATATCTGAAATTAAAGAGTCTTTTGATAAAATCGTTGCTATAGAAAATAGTGAAAACTTAACTGTTTCTTTAAATGACAGTAAAGATACAATTGAGTTAATTTATAATAGCAGTGTTTATTATCTTTCTGAAGAAATTTTAGAAATGATTGATCTTGAATATTATCAAAAAGTTTGTGAAGCGTTAAAAGATCTTTCACAATATCAAAAAGATGGAAAATTTATCATTGAAAGTGAAAATCAAGATACAATTGAATTTGAATTTCCAAAAGAGATTGTTGATTATCTTCTAGATCAAGGAAAGAAAGGAACTTATATCCAACGTTACAAAGGTCTTGGAGAAATGAATCCAGAACAACTTTGGGAAACAACAATGGATCCAGAGAAACGACAGTTTTTGAAGGTAAATATTGAGGATGCTGTTGCAGCAGATGAAGTATTTACAATTCTAATGGGAGACCATGTAGAACCAAGACGAGACTTCATTGTTGAGAATGCTTTGAACGTAAAAAACTTGGATATTTAGTAACTTAGGAATAAAAAAGCAGGTGTTAGATTACCTGCTTTTTTATTACAATTTTTATTCCATCACTCTTGGAACTTTAAAAAACTGATTTTCAATATTCGTTGAAAATTGATCAGGATGAACCTCAGAAGATCGAGATTTATCTGCATGATAAATTACTTGCATAGATTCATCTTTCTCATCCATTGCAGAATCAACTTCTACCTCTGAAATTTTATCAATATACTTGATGATATCTTGAAATGTTTCTTCGTATTGTTTCACTTCTTCTTCATTCAAGTGTAATCTTGCTAATTTTGCAATTTTATGAACGTTTATTGTATCTGACATATTATTTTTATTAAGGCTGTTAATTTGCAATGTGATTCGTTTCTTAGTTTGTAAATCGAGAAGAATCTTTTTGTCTATCTGACATTTTAAAAATTGGAGAATTATCATCAATGAAAACTACTTTTAAAACACTTCTGTTTATTGTCTCAATTATTTTAAATATTGTTCTTTTATTCGCTTTGTTTGCTCCTGAAGAGGAAGAAGTCGAAGATTTTGAAGAAGAACTACCTAAAACGGATGAAAGTCAGCTTCAACAGGAATTAGAATCCACTTTAGATCAAGAAAGTATAAAAGTTGAAAATGATTTAATGACTCGTAACGAAGAAGAGGATCTAAATTAAGATTTGCTTAATTCTAAGAGCTTTTCTTTTAAGCTGGCAAAATTTAATGGTTTTTCAAAGAAAGCATCTGCACCATATTTTTGGGCGAGACCTTTATTCTTAGAGTCATTATATGCACTTACCATGAATACAGGAAGCTCTTGGAATTTTTCTTTAATCCATTTTAATAAATCAAAGCCATTTAGTCCTGGCATATTGATATCAGATAAAATTGCAATAAAATTTTCTTGTTTAGCTTTCTCTAATATTTCAATTGCTTCTTCTGCTGAGAAAGCAAATTGTAATTCAATACTCCCTGCTCTCTGTTCCTGTCTAAAACTTAATTTAAATAGAGTTTCGACATCTCGTTCATCATCAACGATCATCACTTTAATTGCATCCATTGAACGTTCTCCTAACATTAATGCAAATTATTGGTTGATTGCCTTATTCCAATTACGGTAAAAAAATGAAACTATTATTACTATAATCATAACTACTTTCTATTACAGATTTTAAATCTAAATTTTTAAAAAATAGTAATAGATAATTTCCATTATTCTATAGTTAATTGTTTTTCCCAGACTTCTACTTTGTTGGGGATATTATTTTTAATAAATATGAAAACTTCAAATAAATCAGAAGAAGAAATTCAAGCTGAAATTCAAAAGAAAGTTTTTGAGTTGGATCGAGAGCGAAATGAAACAAAAAAAAAGGTAGAGTCAGAAGAAATTCAAATTGAGGTTTTGAATGAAATGACTTCTGAAGTTATTTCTCGTGAAGATATTGAAAAAATTACAAAACAAATTAGAAGAGGAAATAATAGTGAGGAAACTCAACAAATAAATAAATATAAAAATTCTCTTCCTTCACAAGTACAACGACACCTTGAATTACTTCCTTTATCGATAACAGATGAATTTTTTGAAGAATATAAATTTAAATCCAGAAAAATAATTTTCTCATACTTATTATGGATTTTTTTTCCTTTATCTCCACATCATGGTTATTTGAACCATTGGGTGCGACAAGCATTCTATTGGATTACATTAGGTGGATTTGGAGCTTGGTGGATTATTGATTTTTTTCGAATTCCTGATCTTGTGCAAGAACACAATATGAAAACTGCGAAAAAAATTCTTAAACGTTTATTGCGGAAGTATGAAAAAAAACTGAACTCTTCCCAAAAAGATTTTGAATATTCAACGTGGGAAGAAATAGGACATCAACTAAGAGAATTAGTTAACAAACTAGATTATAAGGGAGCAGATTCAAAAAAAAGCTCCCTTAACTAAATATTACTGAAAAGACATTTTTTTATTTCTAAAATGGAATATCATCTTCAATAAAATCTCCAGCATTTGAAGGTGGAGTATTTGCAGGTGGTTGGGAATAACCACCACTAGATTGGTTTCCTTGTTGGTTTCCCTGTTGGTTTCCCTGTTGGTTTCCACCACCACCAAAACCTTGATTTCCACCACCATATTGTTCTGAACCTTGATTTTGTTGTCCTTGTCCAGTTCCTTTT
>JBNMNM010000096.1:0-8786 GCA_051275585.1 bacterium
GAGCTATCAGCTAAAAAACCTTGAATTTGTTGAATCACTTGATCTTCAATCTGATTCCATTTTTCAGCAGGTAACTTCTTCAAGTTTAAAGTAAACTTTCCTAAATGAGATCCTTCTTTTTCGGTAGTAACACTTTTTGTATCACTACCCGCAAATGAAAATATAGATGCAATTTGAGGTATTGCATGTAATTTTTTTTCAATGAAAGAAAATTTTTGTTCTGTCTCATTAAGAGGAGTACCAACAGGAAGTTGTATTTCTAGTTTTAATGTTCCTTGATGAACCTCAGGGATAAGCTCCGAGGATAAAAGTTGGATTCCAAAAATAGATAAAACAAAAAGTGAGGTAATCACAAGTAGTACTGTCTTGGGGAATTTTAATAATCCTGAAAGCAGTTGTGCATATTTGTTTTGTAAAAACTGAATAAAGGTATGGAAAAAGGAAAATATATTCTTAATTTTTGATTGATTAGAAACAGTTTTAAAAAGACGACGGATTCCATAAATTATAGCCATGATTGGTATAAAAAATAGAAAAAGAGCAAATGGAAGAATAAAGGTTACAATAATGAGCAATCGCCACAGAAAAATCCAGAATTGGATGTAGTATTGCTTTTGAAAACTGTCGAAAAAAAACTGTTTTGTGAAGTGGAAAAATTGAATTGGAATTTTAAAAATCCATTGTATAGAGTCTTCTTTTGTTTCTGTGTCTTTAAGAGTAGAAACCTGTTCTTTTTTCGCTAATGCGACAGTAAATGTAGGGATTAGATATAAAGCAACAAGTAGTGACACCAACAATGAAAATACAATTGTTAATGCTTGATCCCGAAAAATTTGGCCTGCAAATCCTTCAATAAAGACAATCGGAAAAAATACAGCAACAGTTGTAAGTGTTGATGCTATAATTGCTCCTCCTACTTTTGTAACTCCAATACTAGCCGCATCTAACATTGATTTTCCTTGTTCTTGCTCTTGATGAATTGACTCAAGAACAACAATAGAATTATCAACTAACATTCCTAGTCCTAATGCTAATCCTCCTAAAGACATGATATTCAAACTAATATCAATCCAAAACATGAGAACAAATGTAGCAATAATTGAAATTGGAATGCTAATTAGAATTAACAGTGTTGATCGTAAAGAATTAAGAAATATGAGAAGAACTAATGCGGCAAAAATCGCTCCTGTTTTTGCAGAGTTTCCAACTTCTGCAATGGCTTGTTTAATAAAGACAGATTGATCTGAAATAATTTTAATTTGAACATTTGGTTTCAGTGCTTCTTCTATTGATGATGATTTTTTACTGGTAAACTTACTCTTTTTTCGAAAGCGAGAAAAACGAGATTTCTTTTTAGCTTTTTTCTTTGTTTTTATTTTTGGAATGGCTTTTTGAATTAATATATTTTTTACTCTTTTGGCGACTTCTACAATATTTGAATCGCCTTCTTTAAATATAAGGATTTCAACGGCGGGTAATCCATTAACCTTGCTAAACATTTCTTGTTCTTTTGTGGTTAATATAACCTTTGCAACATCTTGAAGTCTAACTTTTCTATGTTGGTTTTGATGAACGATAATCTTGCGAATATCTTGAATTGTTTGAAATTCACTCAAGGTTCGAATAAAATATTCTTGTTTTCCTTCCTTTAATTTTCCACCTGCAAGATTAACATTTTCAGATCGTAATATTTGGTGAATTTTTTTCATTGAAAGTGATAAATGAGAGATTTTTTTCTCATCAACAAGAACCCGAATTTCTTGTTCAAGTCCGCCTCGAATTTTTACAGAAGCAACACCTAAAATTGATTGTAATTTTGGTTCGATAATTTTTTCTGCAATACTTTGAAGATGTTGAAGTCCTTTTCCTTTATAAATTGCAAAACGAATAATAGGTTCTTGGCTTGGGTCGTACTTTAAAATTAAAGGTTTTTTGGCATCTTTAGGTAATTTTACACGATCTAATTTTTCTCGAACCTGTAAACTTGTATAAGTTAAGTTTGTTTTCCAATCAAATTGTAATGTAATTTCAGAAAATCCAGCTTTTGAAACAGAATAATAATCAACTAATCCACCTAACACACTTAATTCTTCTTCTAATGGTTTGGTAATTAAAGATTCAATTTCAGAAGGAGCTGTTCCTAAGTATTCTGTTCGAATTGTAAGTGTTGGAAAATCAATTTTTGGCATTAAGGAGAGAGATAACTTTTGATAAGAAACCCATCCAAATACAAGAATACCTAATGTGACCATTGTCATGGCAACAGGTCTTTGAATAAAAAACTGAAAATGAGATTGTTTAATCAAGGTTCTACTTCCATATAAGAATAACTTGTATTCGGCATTTAGATTGCATGTACTTTTTAAGGAAAATAAGTTTTTTTTTACTTTATTGCTAGAAAAGAAACAGTCAACTACCCCACCCTGAAGGACAATGTCATTAACTTAAGGGGTTTTTGAGAAAAAACACAATTTTAACATCAACATTAAAGCTCTATTTCTTAATGTTATTTGTGTTAAAAATTTTCTAACTTTCTTAAGTCAATGACATTGTCCTTCAGGGTGGGGCTTGCGAGTGATGCAAGCCCAGTTGATTAGGCTCAGGGGCTTTAATTAGTTCCTACGATACAGGTGAATAGATAGGCACTCAGGAGTTTTCCCAGCTCCTGACACTGCGGAACGGTATGTAAACATCGCTACAGGGTTAGGCGAAGTCAGCCGTTTGAAAACCACTTGATATCCTTGCCGAGGGAAATCACATGCTTTTTAGCATGAGTGAATTTAATCACTAACCAACAAGGATTAGAAGCTGTTTGGCCTCTCGTTGTCAGCTAAACAGTTTCTATGTTGGCTTCTTTTTCATCCTCCACTATCAGGAAGAGGTTTTCAAAGAAGCATTCTTGATAAATAGGCCGAGCATCGTGAATCCACAACAATATACTGCAAATAAGAAGAAAAAAGTCGAAGAAGAAGAAGATGATGACGCAAAAAAAGTCCCTGCGGATTTTCATCAGCGTTTAGCTACAAAAATTATTACGATTAATGAACGTGAACTTGATGAAAATAATGCGTCAAGTAGAGTTGCATCATTAGTGCTTCGTAATTGTGCAGAAAAAGACATGTACTTCCATTTTTTAGAAGCCATGAATTTTTTGATCGAAAGCGAAGATTCTTCACGTTATGCTGCAACAACATGGGCTTCTCTTGTTATTAATGAAGATGAAGATCCTAAACACACTGGATTTGTAGATAAAATAATTCAGTATATTATTGAGTCTCATCAAGGGGGGAAAGAAGAACCCTATCAGGATGACTATGAAAACAGAAAGTTTTCAGCATATTCACATAGTGTTGGTGAAGTCTTTATTAATATGATGAGGGTGAATAGTGATCTTTATGAGATTATTACTCGGCTTTATGGACAAATTATTCGTTATGAGATGGAAGAAGATCTCAAACAAGGTAGAACTAGTGCTGAAGAAGAAACACTAAAGAAAATTTCGTTAGCGGTTAAAAAAAGAAGAGGTGATGAAGAGGACGTACCACAAAATACAAAGAAACTTTATGATGATATTATTGATTATATTTCATATCGAAGTGAGTATAAGTCAGAGTCTTTAAATCAAAAGAATCCGAACGAATTTATTATTGTTCTTGCTGATCGTATGCGGAGTACTCGACGATATATCATTCAAGATATTATGAATCGTCATGCTCTTGAAAAGCGAAAGCAAATTGAAAAAGAGTTAAGTGAACGTGAGGCAAGTGCTGAAGACATGATTCTTGCTGGAGCTCCTTTTCGAAACGGATTATATCTTTTTTGGGCAGAAAAACGATATAATTTTAAATATTTAGCTGTTGAAAAAGTTCGAGTGACACTTGAGATTTTTTCAATTCTTCTAGGATTAGGAGCAACACTATCAGGTTATATTGGTAAAAGTGCGATTGGTTTATGGCAAGGTGTTATTATTGCGTTATTTATGTTTGTTTTTGCTAAGGTTATTTGTTCTAGAAAATTCTTTAAGCCTTATTTTCCAAAAGATATGGCAACAGAGTTAGAAAATGAGGTTGGAGCATTTACCCCAACTCTTCGAAAAATGTCATTTCCTCAACTGAACTTTTTTCTTACTCGTCAAATTAAAGATCCTAAAAATGAACAAGTGATTCAAGTAATTCCTGAATATTTACGGTATGTTTTTTCCGTGATTCCAGATCGTCAAGATCTATTAATTGGAACAGATGAACTTGGTGATGTTATTGAACAAGCAGAAGTCAACTTGAGCAAATACCAACGAGGAAAATTATAGTTCCATTTCTCTTTGAGGAAGTCGGAAATCATGAGTTGGCATCTGGCAGAAGTTACACATTTTTTTTAATCGTGAACATGTTCTTTCAAGGCTTTAAGTCGAATTTTTTAGGTGGGAATGAAAATTACATCTCAATTTCTCTAGATGGGAGACGGAAATCATGAGTTGGCATCTGGCAGAAATCACACATTTCTTTTAATCGTGAGTAAATTCGGGCATTCACACGTTCTTTTAATGTTTCTTGAGTTTGATAGTTTTTAGACTCATGAGAGCCTGTTTTACTGATATATGACTCAGTATATGTAGTGCTTAAATTATCAGTATAATTTGTTGTAAATATTGTTATTTTTCCAGTGTTATAACGTTCTGAAACAATGATATCTAAAATATTTACTTCCCAATCTGTTTTCCGACCTTTTCCTAACTCATCAATAATTAAAATTTCAACTTCAGATAAACTTTCTAAAAGAGCACCTTCATAAACACCACGATCATAACCTGTTTTAATTTCACTAAGAAGTTTAGTGAATTCAACAAAACGACAAGTTACAAGATATCGTGCAATATATTCTCTAGCCATTGCACTAACAAGTCGTGTCTTTCCTGTCCCTACAGGCCCCATAAACAGCAGACCTTTACGAATGCCTTTGCCATAATTCATGATGGCTCCTCGTGCAGCATCAATAGTGTCCTTTAACTCTTTAAAATCATTAACTTTTTTAAAATTATCAAGAGTTGAATCAAAGTGGTTTTTAGGGATTTTTGCTTGATTATAACGAAGAATGAACTGCTCCACTTTTTGACAAGTACATTTTTTTGCAATGTCTCTCCCTAACTCATCCTCTTCAAAAACAAAACCAGTTCCATGACAAGCAGAGCAATCCTTTACACAATTGCATAGTTCTGCGGTTGCAAAACGCAATGGTATAATCTGATATCCTGAATAATTACATTGAGGACAATACATTTGATTTGGAGCAGGTCGATCCATTTGATTTAGAACTGGTCGAGCCATTCTATTTCTCTTAAGGGAATATTAGGGTAGAAGTTAAAAAGTCTTTGTTCTATTCAGGCATATCTTTAAGGTATGCGTCCCATTCAATAGGAAGCAGGTATTTCTTTTTAGAATTACACTCTTTACAACATGGGACAATATTGTTTTTAGTGGATTTTCCACCTCGAATAATTGGAATTCGATGATCCATTGTTAGTTGCTTAGGTGGAATCCTAGTTTTACAATAAAGGCATTGCCCATTCCCACGTTGATTTTTCCACCACTGACTATGTCGAAGATCACGAGCTTTTGCTTTTTCTCTGCGAACATGGAGTTCATCTGCTGGAATAAAATAGACTTCCGAATTCATAGACAATTTTTGGCTAATCGATTCATTTGAAAAATGGTTTAGAGTTGAAATGGTAGTATATACTAAAATTCGTGCTTTATTTCGTAAAGAGTTCCTTTTGGCAATTCTATCAGGAATTCTTATATTTCTATCATTTCCTAATTATAATTTGTATGGATTAGAGTGGATTTCTTTTGTACCTCTACTGCTTTCATTAGAAAATGCAACCCTGAAAAAAGCATTTGCTCTAGGAGTTCTCTGTGGGGTAACAACTCTTTTAGGTGGTTTCTCATGGATTTCAGATATGATGAGAGATTTTGCAGAAGTGCCTTTTCCTTTCTATTATCTTGCTCCTGTAGGATACAGTCTTGTTTTCTCTTTGGGATTTGCTAGTATTACAACTTTATTTCAATGGGCAAGAAGGTTTCAAAAAATTCCAGAAATTTTATTGTTTCCATTTGTGTTTATTGCAATTTGGTCATTTTTCCCCATTTTATTTCAATTTCATTTAGCAGATGGACAAAGTAAATTCCTGATTGCAATACAAGCAATTGAATTTACAGGAATAACAGGGCTTGACTTTATTTTATTGCTAGTCAATATGATAGTCTTTCAACTCTTGACTTGGAGAAGAAAACCTGCATCTATTTCTTTACTTGTTTTAGGTGGAATTTGTGTTGTGAGTTGGTTTGGATATGGTGTGTATAGTTTGGAGAAGTGGGATAAAAAAATTGCTCAATGGGAAAAAAAGAAAATTGGAATTACACAACCTAATCGACCCCCTGTAACTGGAGTTGTTCAGCCTGATCCATCTTGGATTAATCCTTGGGAGTTATCAAAAACTAGAGAATTAGCAGAAAAAGGTGCAAAAATAGTAATTTGGCCAGAAGGATTTTTCTTTGGATATTATCAAGCGCCACATGTAAAAGCGGCATTTCATGCTATTGCTAAACACTATAAAGTTGCAATTGCATTTTTAGATACAACTAAAATTGAAAAAAAGAACAAAAAGTTTTTTTATAACTCTGCAATTTTGATTAATGAAAAAGGAAAGTTTGCTGGAATGTCACATAAGCGAATTCTTGTTCCTTTCGGGGAATATATTCCTTTTATTGAGTATTTAGAATATTTTGGTGTTCCTAATAATAGTTTAAATGCAGGGAAAAAAACGAATATCTTAAATGCTAATGGAATTCGGATGGTTCCTATCATTTGTTATGAGTCAATTTTTTCTGATTATGTTGCTAGTACGATAGGAAAGGATGGAAAAGGAAAACTATTAGTTACATTTACTCAAGATGGTTGGTATGGAGATTCATTACAGCAGGTTTCGCAACATTCAGCGATTACCAATATGAGAGCTGTTGAGAATCGAGTTCCTTTGATCCATGTGATTAATAATGGACCTTCTTATGTAATCATGCCAAATGGACGACAGGTATTTACGACACCACATTTAAAACGTGGTGCATGGTTAGCAGAAGTTCCTTATAACAAAGAAAGTGGTGGTAGCTTTTTTAGTAAATATCCAAATCTTTTTATAGGAAGTATTCGGATCATTACTTTTTTAGGGATCAGCTTTTTACTAATTCGACGCAAAAAGCTAATCATTAAGCAAAATTTTGCACAAAATAAAGTAGCGTAACGATTAATTCTCTCTTTGAAAGAGAAGAAGGTTTCCACCTAAATTATATTCTGGAAAATCATAACGCCATTTTTGTTTTACTTGAAGGTCATTTTCTGAGGGAGTAAATTCACTTTCCCAGTTTTGACCTTTCCATAATAACGCACTTCCTTCAGGCTTTAGGAATTGTTTGGCTCGATTTAAAGTACCATCGATTTTTTCAAAAGCACGAGAAACCATACAATCAATTTGCATATGAAAGTTTGGATGATTTTCAATATCCTCAAGTCGAGTATGCATTGGATTGAAGTTTTTTAATCGAAGCTGGCTTTTCACCATATCTTGGAACATAATTTTCTTAGAAACCTTATCAATAGAGAAAATTTCTAAATCAGGGTTCATAATGCTGAGAATGATGCTTGGCAGGCCAGCACCAGAACCTAAATCTAAAACTTTTCCTTGTAGTTCTTGAACTTGAATGTGAAAAGGAATAAGAGAGTCAAGAATATGTTTCCCAAAAATTTCTCGTGGTTCTCGAATCGAAGTAAGATTGATCTTTTTATTCCATTTTTCTAAAAGGGATAAAAACTGTTCAATTTGAGAAATTTGTTGGCTAGAAAAATCCAAATTTTCAAATTCTTTTTGTAGTTCTTTTTGAAGTTGGATTGTTTTCTGCATTAAACCCCATTAATTTTCGTATTATTTGTTTTTATGAACAATCATAAAAGCTTACTAAACTTGATTCTATCTTTTAAGTTAGACTGATTCATTGAAGAGAGAGGAGCCACCAAATGGCGAAATCGAATCACCTAGATGAGCTTGATAATGATCTTGGCTTTGACCTTGATTTTGACCTTGATGACAGTAGTACAAAAACAACTATGTCCAATACTGCTAAAGGAACAGAAACAAAAGGGAAAACTGAAGATGACGATTTTGACACTGCTTTTGACTCCTTTAATGATAACCTAGGACTTGACAGTGAAAGTTACTCAAGTAGCTCTGATAACAAAGAAGCCAAAAAATTAAATGACGATCAATTAGATGATGAATTATCAAATTTTTCTCTAGATGATAGTGATGAAGCAAGTGACTTTGATGATTTAGATCTGAATCTTGATGGTTTAGATGATACAAATTCTAATGATTCACCACCAGCACTCGATGATGATTTAGATCTCGACTTAGATTTAGGCTTAGATGATTCCCTAGATTCAGGAAGTGATAAAAAAGAAAGTTCATCTTTTGATGATGATTTAGATCTCGACTTAGATTTAGGCTTAGATGATTCCCTAGATTCAGGAAGTGATAAAAAAGAAAGTTCATCCCTTGATGATGATTTAGATCTCGACTTAGATTTAGGCTTAGATGATTCCCTAGATTCAGGAAGTGATAAAAAAGAAAGTTCATCTTTTGATGATGATTTTGACCTCGACTTAGGTTTGGATTTAGATGATTCCCTAGATTCAGGAAGTGATAAAAAAGCAAGTTCATCTCTTGATGATGATTTAGA
>JBNMNM010000097.1:0-8783 GCA_051275585.1 bacterium
CAACTCTCACAAGGAACAAAGTTTATTATTATATTGCCAAAAGATATATCGAAGATTTCAAAAATGTTATCTTACTCGTAACATATCATCTAATTGTAAAATACTTTCTTTAGTCATGATTTCCTCTTCAACAATAGTACTACTTGGTTTTAACTCTTGTATTTGATCTAAGCGAATTTGAAATAGGTATTTTTCATTAAATAACCAACTAGTATGTTTTTCGAGAATTCTCATAATTTGTCGAAAAGTTACAATCTTTGATCCTATATCACCAATATTTTTTCCTGTTAACAGTAAAGGTTCAATTTTAATTGTTGGTGGACTCATTTGTAGTTGGTTAACTTTTTTCCAAATATTTTCTAGAGGAGATGGTAATATTGCTGATATTTCTTCTGCAATAATCTCTAATACTGGAGTTGGAGCAATTATTTGTTCTTGATGTTCTTCTAATGCATAAACTCGCTCAACCAAATCACTTAAAACAATTCGCCAACGAGTATATGCTTTGTTTCCTAATTTTTCAGTTGAGATCATAGGCAAATCAGCTCTAAATTGCTTTAGAATATGATTATAGATTTGTTTAGTAATAATATTTGATTGAAGAACAAATCCAGTATCAACATGCATTCCTAGTGTATTTTTGACAATTTGAGTAATAAATTGTTCTTGAATTGGAGATAATGGCTTATTGGTATGTTCAAACTCTTTAATGTGTTGTTCTAGTGTGACAATGTGATTCAATTCTTGCCATTTTTCCGCAATTCGATCTCGTTCTTGAAGCACTATATCAATATGCAGAAGGTGTTTTTTTACCAACCATTGCATAATTGGAAGAAATTTTTGTTGGAATACTTGTATGTTTGGTGTGGCCTCAATTTCCCACGGAAGTTCTGTATTTGGTAAAATTAAAAACAGTGAAGAATTTTCCATTGGAGCATGGGCAACATAAGTTTCCATTTTTGGTGGTGGAGCTTCCCAACCTGGACCACCAATAATACTTCCCATATGAATTACACCTAAATCTTTCTTTCCAAAAGAAAGTTTTGTATTATTCGAAAGTGGAATCCAGTAACATCGCCTTATTTCATATTCTGAGATGATATCTTTAGGATTTCCTTCATAAAGAAAAAAATTATGTCTGCTAAACCCAAAAGGCCAGTTTTTTTCTTGAAGTTGGAAGATATTAATTAATTGATGAAATGATTCTTCTAATGCTACACGAGCCTGTTTAGAACCAACACTTTTAACTAATACATCAAGAGTTGGTAAACGATTTCGGTTAAACTGAATTTTTCCTAATCTTTGTTGTGTTTCAGCATTTGTTCTCCGAGAAAATGCAGGAAAAGCCTTTAGAATTGTAATTACAAAATTTTGAACTTCAATAAATGAAGGTTCATGAGGTTTTGTAATTTGTTGTCCAAATCGTTTTCTTGCTTTTTCAAGAAAGAGTTGCATTGTGACAATAGAAGCATTGAATTGATTTTCGCAACCAGCAGCAATAGATGCGGCTTTTTGAGCAATTTGAGCTTGAGTTCGTTGAGGATGATTTAGGCTAAAATAGCTTTCAAAATGTAAAAAATAATTTTTTAAATTAAATTCATTTTGATTTTCTTGGTTTCTAAAGTTTGCAGAAATTAATAAACTTGGAACTTGTGTGGAATTTGTAAGAGTTAATTGAGTTTGAATTTTTTTAATAAAATGGGTTAAAGTAACTCGATAATTTAAAGGATTAAATAGTTCTAAGTTTTGAATTTTAAATGGAATATAATTGGGTGGGAGGTGTGTAAGTAAAGAATTACTAAAGTTAACTAACCAGTTTCGCCAAATTTGATATACTTGAGTTAAATGATCAGCAACATTGTTGAAGTCGTTAACTTTTTTAGGTACTTTTTGCTCAAACCATTGAAACATTAATAGTCGGAATGATTTATGGTTAATTTCTACTTGTTCTGGCCAAGTAAATTTTAAATCAGTACGTAACAATTTTTTAACAATTAACCAAATACTATCAGGCCAGTTTAAATTAATTCCATTATCTAAACTTTTTGCAATAATTTGACTGTTCATCTCTTTTAAAGATGCATTTGTTTCTTCCCAAAGTTTTTCTTGAACTGAAATATAGTTAAATAATCGCTCTTGAATTCCATGAAAAACATTGGAATATATTTCAGTCTGTTTTCGAAACTCAGAATCTGCAACTTGTGCTGTTTTGTGATCATATAAAAATTGTCCCATTGGAATTTTTATAATCAAACAGAGAGAATCCTCTTGTACTTGAATGGTTGCTGCTCGTTTTTTATCTGCATGAATAATGGCCTTATCACCAAAAAGGGCAGGGCCTTCCATTTGAACAATAAGTTGTTGATTCACTAAAACATCAACTGTACCTTGGCAGAGCAAAAACATATCTTGTCCAGTACCATCCTGAATAATGATTTTGCTTCCACTTGAGAAATACCCAAATTCTAGATTGTTAAGCAGTTTGTTACCTAGTACCTCTAAACATCCTCTTGTAAGTGGATAAGACAAGAGGATTGCTTGAGTAGTACGAAGAATTGTTTTTGTAGTTTGTGTGAAGGGATAGTATTGATTAAGTTGCCATTTCATAGAGACTATTCTTTTTGAGAAATATCAAAAGTTATATTTACAACACCAAATTCATGTTTTTTCTGAATGGGATAACCACAACGTTCAAATAAGGCAAGCATTGGCTTATTTTCAGCTAATACATCAGCTTTTAAAGTAGTAATTTTTCTAGATTGTGCAACTTCAACCAAACGATTAAATAAACACCAACCAACACCTTCTCCCTGCCAATCATCACGAACTTGAAAGGCTAAATCAGGAATTCCAACATGTTCATCAACAACCCATTGTCCCATTCCGATAATTTTTTGACTTTCTTTATTAGAGTCTAAAACAATTAATGCAAAATTATAGGAGTAATCAATATCAACTGTTTTTTGTAAAACTTGATGTGGTAATGAACGAATTTGTTGAAAATATCGTAAATAAACACTTCGATCTGAAAGTGAATGAAAAAAATCTCGAACTTTACTTTCATCAATAGGACGAACAGGACGAACAATTACATCACCATGATTTTTACTTGAGAAAATACTCTCAGCCTCTTTTGGATAACGATTTCGTAATGCTGCACCAGGTTGTTTTGGATTTACATAATTATGTTGCTTAGCCATTCGAAAAAGTCGTTCTCGAAATTTAGGGTGTGCAATTTCAATTAAAGCTAAAGCTCTTTCACGAATTGTTTTTCCAAATAAATACGCAACACCATATTCAGTGACAACATAATGAACTTCAGCACGAGTAATTACAACTCCTGATCCTACACTAAGTGAAAGAACAATATTTGATTCTCGGCCATTATTACTAGTGGAAGGCATTGCTATAATTGATTTTCCACCTTTTGATAATAAACTTCCTCGGCAAAAATCAGATTTTCCTCCAAAACCACCATAAAAATCATAACCTTTGGATTCTGCACAGATTTGCCCTGTTAAATCAACCTCATAACCTTCAGCAATCGCAATCATATTGTCATTTTTTCCAATATTATTCCAATTACTTAAAAAACTAAAAGGATGAAACTCAATTTCAGGATTACTATCAACAAATTTATATAGATCTTTGCTACCAAATGCATGGGAAACAATTGATCGACCATTTAAAAATGTTTTTTGAGAATTATTAATAACACCTGACTTGATTAGGTGCATTAATCCATCTGTGAGTAGTTCTGTATGAAGACCTAAATTTTGATGCTTATCCAAAAATGGAATGACTGAATTGGGAGCTTCTCCAAGGCCAATTTGAATTGTAGCATTATCAGGAATTTCATTCGCAATATAATTTCCAATTTTTGATAAAACAACATCCTTATCAAGTATTGTTGGAAGAAAAGATTGTTGTTCTTCAGAAAATGTAGCTAGTTCTTCATCATTATCGATCCAATAGTCAATTTGATCATTTGAAACGAGTGAATTCCCATAAGTCCAAGGCATTTGCGGATTAACTTCTGCAATTACTATTTTTGCCTTTTCAATCATTTCTCTTACACAATCAACAGCAATACCTAGACTACAAAATCCTTCTTCATTTGGAGGTGTAATCTTAATAATTGCAATATCAATTCGGATTTGTTCATCTTCAATAAGCTTTGAAATGGCTGAGATATCAACAGGCGTATAATCACAATAGCCTCGTTTTGAAGCTTGATATAACTTACCGTCAATAAAAAATGAATTGGTTCGAAATGATCGAACGCCATCTTCTAAATGAGGAGTAGGACCAATTGGAAGAAATTGAATAATTTCATTATCAACTAAAGCAAATTCAGGACGAACCATATTTGTTAACATTAGATTTGGAGTTGCGGCTCCATTACTAATATAGATATGGCTTCCATGTTGAATTTTACTAATCGCAGTTTCTATAGAGACTTTTTTAGAAGTCCACTCTTTATTAGCCATTATAAACCAAAGTTATAAAGAGGTTATCATTCATTAAAACAGACAGTTTGTTACAAGTATACATAGTAAATAATTCTTAATTTAATAAGAGTAGTTTTTTAAATTGGAAAACCCCAACGTCCAATAGAAGTAATTAAAGAGTATAAAAAGGCTTTCCTTTTAAGGTAAACACTCCAATCTGTATTTGCTTCTAAAGTTTTGATAAAAGGAGTTGTTTGTTCTTTATATTTTTCAGCTAAGAGTATTTGTTTTTTTGCTAGCTCTTGATCTAAAAGTTTTCTTTTTAATGGATATGTAAACTGCTTTTTCTTACGATAAGTCGCATTTAATCGTCTAGATTCAAATTGCTGCTGAGAATTTAATTGATTATATTTTTTTAATGCTAATGAAACCTGTTGTGCAATTTGAGCTGAAATTTTCTTTTTTGTTTCTAATTGAAAGAAATTTGCTTGTGAAAAATGATCTTCCAGATATTTAAAAAATAATGCTCTTTGTTGTTGAGACAGACTCTCCTCTCTTGCAATTTGAGAAAGGTGGCTAATAATATAATTTAAAAAGTCTCCATTCCAACTAACAAAAGCTTCATTTTTCTTTTCTACAATTTCAAAAGGTTTTCCTTTCTTAACTATTTTAAATCGAACTTCTTTACGGTCACTAATATTTGCTGTAAAATTATTAATGTACAATTTTTTTGTTATGAGTCCCACTTGATTCAAAAATAAATCACTCTTTTTAAAGCGAATTGCTAAAATCGCAAGAAGGTGAATATTTTTTGATTGATACAAATCTCTTTTTTGAGCGGCAAGTGCTAGTTTGAGTGATTGTGGATAGTTTTTTTGTTTATAAGCATAAATAGCCTTTAGAAAAGGCACATTTCGAAAGTAAGGAATTTGTTGATCAATTTTATGAAATGTATCTGTAATTGTAGGCTGATTATAGGATAGTTGCAGGAGTGCTAATTCATTTAGAGTATAAACATTTTTAGCCGCAAATCCTTTTTGAGCCTGTTTTTCTAGTTTTTGTAATAAGCTGTATCGTCTTGTCGATGATTTAGTTATTTGAATTTTTTCAAACATCGAATTTGCCCAAGGAGCAAAAAGAAAATAAACAACACAAAGAATAAGTAAGTTTGGAATCGCAATTTTTAATCGTGTTGATGGTATTTTTGATTCTTCAGTTGTGTCTTCAGTATTTTCTTTAACTCCAATCCAATAAATAATAAAGGTCAGGGCAATCAAGGTATACAAAGGAAGTTTTACTACTAACATTCTAGGAGCAACAGAAAATAAACTTTGGAAATGATAAGCTATAAAGCCACCAAAGCATCCAATTGCAACTAACCTTAATGTTACTGAGAGCTTTTTATTTTGAATAGATCGAAATAATGTCCAAAAAATAAATCCCCAAACAAAGAGAAAACAAATCAAACCAATAATTCCAGCCTCTTGTAAAAACTCAAGAAGTTCAGAATGAGCATGATTAAAACTTCGTTCTCCAACAAGAAGTCTAGAGCTATTTTTTACATATTCAAAAAACAAAGTATAAGAGCTTCCTAATCCATAGCCCATTAGTGGTGCATTCTTAATTGAAGCTACTGCTGCTTCCCAAGGAATTATTCGAGCTTTCCATGCATCATACGTAAATATAGAAAGGATTCGTTTAATTTGTGGGACATCTTGAAATATAAATAGAACCGCAATTGTGGTAATGAATCCAATTACAATGACTGTTCCAATAATAATAACTAATTTTTTCGTATTTTTTGAAAAAATAAATATAATAGATAAAAGAATAACAATTGAATAGGCAAGTAATGCTGCCGCTAATGCTGCACGAGTTTGAGTTAGTAATAATGCAATATTACCTATCAAGAAGGTAGCAAAGTAGTAAAAATTGACTTTTGAGAAAGAGAGTTTGTATTGACTTGGATCTTTTTCTATTTTTTGAGGAAAAGAAAAAATTAGAAAAAGAGGATTTAAAATAATTAAAAAACCTGCAAAATAATTGATATTACCATGTGTTGATTTAACTCGATCTACAGGATCAAGATACAAACCTGCTTTTTCTAAAAAAGCCCATCCAGAAGCATAAATTACAGATAAACTAAGAAGAAAAATAAGAGTTTCAATGTGAGTTGTATTTTTTGTATTTCGAAATAAATATCCAATCCAAAGTAGAACTAATAAATTTGATGTAAATTCAATTGGAAAGTAAAAATTGTATTTCCCACTATATAAAGCAATACCAGGTAATGTTGCAATTAGAGGAATTAATAAAATAAATAATGTTTTCCAATATTTTGATATAGAAAGGTGCTTTGGAAGAGATTGATTACGGAAAAGATCAACAAGAACAAGTATTGTAATCCCACCACAAAGCCATAAGATCTTATAACTATTTACATGATATAAAATATACGAAAAGTACAAATTGAGAGAAACAAAAATCCATCCAATAAATGATACAGGAGAAAATAAAATATTCTGAAGGGAGGGTAATTTCATGTGGTTATCGTAACAATTGAAAATGAGTTTTAAACCCAGATCCAATAGGTATTATTTTGGATAAAGAGAATTAAAGAAGAAATACAAAGCAGTATATAAATACTAGCTACATACCTACTCTATAACAGAAATGATAGAAAGAAGAAAAATAATAAAAAGGTGGGATATTGACGTTTTATCGTAATGTAAGCAGTGTCACGAATAATCAAGGAAATGTCCTATACAAACATTTTCTTTAAGGAAATTGTTGAGTATACCTATTTTCATACATTACTTCAAATTTACTTTTGAAGTAACCCTCCACAGAAAGACTAGGAATTTTTTTTCAGAGCATTCCCCCTATGTACTCTAAAAAGAAATTTCAAGGATCCTTCACTTGAGGTTGACGAAGTTTTTCAGCTTGTGTCCTTATTTTGTTAACCTCTTTCTTTTTACTAGTCCTAAAATTTAATTTTCGGATAGATCCTACCAAAAATAGTATTCCCATCAAGAAATAAAAATCAAAATAACGTGACTTTAGGAAAGAGCCTTGCTCAATAAAAAATAAGCAAAGCTTTTTTTGAGAATATTGCTCTAGAGTGCTGAAACTTCCTCTGTGACTTGCTCTGAGTCTAGTTTAGGTAAACTAATTGAATGTTCTGCACTATAACGATAATCATTAAATACATGCTCAGCAGTAAGTAGCTGATATTTATTATTTGATAATTGATTAGTTGTTTCTTTTAGTCGGTATACATAATGCCCACATACCCATGCGTTGTAAGTGCTCATATGTGTACATAAACAGATTTTGTCTTCAGGAGTAATTTTTTCTGGTAAACCTGTTTTATAATAAGTATCTAAATAAGAACATTTCCCACCTTTATCTAATAAAAAACCAAAACTTTCACAATTAGGTCTTGTTCGAATTCGAAATGCAGGACTATTTTTTAACATTCGAAACGGATAACCTGTTGGTGAACTTTGACTTACAACTACATCATTTTCTATTGATGTAAAGTAGTGTTGTTTGGTTTCATCTGGAATTCCACATTCTTTAGTTACAGTGAATCGATTTGCAACTTGAATCGCAGAGGCTCCCTTTTCTAAAAACTCTACTCCATCAGTACCTGTAAAAATTCCACCTGCTGGAATGACTGGAATAGCAAGGTTTTCTTTTTGTAAGAGTTGAAGGACATCAGCAACAATAGTATTAAGATTATATTTTTTCCAATCCATTCCGAAGCCTAAATGACCACCTGCAAGAGGTCCTTCCACAATAACGTAATCTGGAAGACGATTTAGACGAGATGTTTTTTTAAGAAAAATTTTTAATGCTCGAACAGATGAGACAATAATCCCTAATTGGACATCACGAAACCTAGGATGATTTTTTATTAATTCAAAAGATCCAAGATGTAATCCTGCACTAAGAGTAATTCCATCAATACCAGCAGTCATTGCAGATTCTAAACGAACCTTTAATGTAGCTTTAGCATTATTCATGGTTAATTTTTCCATGCAGTTAATAAAAACAGCACCATCACCTTTTTTTTGGTTCATGACATTGCTGAAGTATAATTCAGTAGCTTGGGCTAGATTATCTAGGTCAAATTGAATTATAGATTTGTCTTCATTATTACGATTATCTTTAAATTTTTGAGATCTTTCTTTAAAAAAACTCGTGTGGTAATATTTATCGGATAATTTAGTAACAAATGCATCTGAAACATGTCCAATTCCACCTAATCGAGCAGCCTCTAGTGCAAGAGCATGTGTGGATATATCAACTCCCATACCACCAATAACA
>JBNMNM010000098.1:0-8757 GCA_051275585.1 bacterium
AAGAAGAAGTATTAATCCAATATGATGGACAAGACTTATGGTGTCCTGTTGTTTTAAAAGAAGAAGATTACTTCCTTGTTAAATTTCAGCGACCTACAGGTTATTATGTGCTTCGTTTTTCAACAAAGCAAGAATTCCAAACCTATTTCTTTGTGACGATTGTTAATCAAAATTAACAATCATATTTTTATAAATGTCCTTGCTTCTAAGAACAAGGACAAAAACTAATTACTTCTTATCCACTCTTACGAGGTGGTTCTGGTCGAAATGGATAAACCCAACTAGCAAGTGCTGGAATCTGTCTAGTTTGAATCCAAACTCTTCCTTGTCCTGAAAAGCGACATACTAAGCCTTCACCAGAGAAAAATAGAGATTTCATTCCTCCAACAGACTCTACACCATAATCAAGACCATCTGTAAAGGCTACAATATGGCCTGTATCTACAATATAATCACCATCGACATCAATTGGGATGATTGCACCATAAGTATTAAACCAAAGATCTCCTGTTCCAGAACAACGAATCAAAAATAAAGATTCTCCAGAGAAAAAACCTTTCATCAAACCTTGCCACTTTGTTTCTGTCTTAACACTCATGCTAGAAGCAACAAAGGCAGTGTTTTGCAAATAAACAGTTTGGTTATCAAGGTAGATATGTTCCATATCTCCAGGAGGGCCTGGAGCAATCAAAATTTCACCTGCTCCACCTTGAGCTGTGAATTCATTGATGAATAAAGACTCTCCTGTTAAAAAACGAGAAAATCCACCCTTCATTCGGGTTTTCATCTTGATATTGGTATCCATCGCAGCCATTGCAGAAGCTTCTACTCGAATTGTCTCTTCTGCTGGAATTTCGACAGTTAAAAAACCAAAATCAGGTTTTCCATCAAAATGGAATTTAAAATCGGATTGCTGATCCATAATTTCCTCTTATGCTCGTGGCCGTAACATTGGGCCAATCGTTGCACCAAAACTACTGGCGTTATGTGATTGGCACCAAACCGTACCTTTTCCTTTAAATTTACAAACTAAGCCTTCACCACTGAGGAAAGAGCTAATCCAACCATTTCCTGCTTTGGTTACTGAAAAATCTAGAGTTTCATTAAAAGCTACAATATGTCCTGTATCAACAATATACTCACCATCAACTTCAATTGGATAAATGGCTCCAAAAGCGTTAATGATGATTTTTCCATGTCCAGACATCTTTAACCAAAAAGCACTTTCGCCAGAAATAAATGACTTGAATCCTTGCCAACCCATATCCATTTCAACATCATGCTCACAAGCAACAAATGATCCTGCTTGAACAATCATTGTTTCATTATCTAAGTCATATTGCATCATATCTCCAGGGAGAGTAGCTGCGAGCAATAACTCAGAAGATCCAGATTCAGCAGTAAAATGATTTAAGAAGAAAGATTCTCCAGAGAGTAATCGTTTCATCGCTTTAAAAAATCCACCACTATCTTTTTTATGTGTGGTGGTTTCAATTCGAATACCTGAATTCATCGAAATCATTGCACCACCTTCTGCTGTGCAAGTTTCATTTGCCTCTAATTGGACTCTCGCCGCAGAGTTTCCAGGTCCATGTAGAATTTCAACATTCATAGTTGTTTTCGTTTAAAATGGTTATACTTTGAAAATGTAGATGAATATTGCTTCAATTTAGATTCTTGGATTTAACCAATCACGAAGCCCTTCTAAACTACGGGTTTGGAGGACAATTTTTCCTGTTCCAATAATTCTAGTTACAAAACCTTCACCACTAAACAAGCTTGTAAAAATACCACCAATGAGTTGTATCTTCATTTTAAGCTGAGGCTCATAAGCAACAAGATGACTTGTATCAACAATATATTCACCATTGACTTCTTTCGTCAGTAAAGCTCCATAAGCACCATACCAAACTTTTCCAGTACCAGATACAACCAGTTTAAAAAGACCTTCTCTTGCAAACCAAGAAACAAATCCAGCCCATCGAAGCCCTAATATAACTCCTGGGGTTGAACAAAGGTAGGCTCCTGGTTGCATACAAAGAGACGTTTCTTTTAAATCAATTTCTTGAACATCACCTGGAGTTGGCTGTACTAAAGTAACTCTTTTGGTTTCTGTAGAATTATTTGTATAAGTAACAACAAAAAGAGACTCACCACCAAAAAATTTCCTAAGAAGACCTCGAAAAAAGCCTCCATTAAACTGAACTTTCATGTCTAGTTCAGTGTCCATACTTGCCATAGCATCTGATTCCGCAGTGATGCTTTCACCAGGAACTAAATCTACATTGATATAAGCAAAAGATGGCTTCCCTATAATCTCTGAATTCATTCTGTTTTTCCTCCTCGGGCTTCTGGTTTTAATGTATAAAGTAACTGTTGTTGAAAACGTTTCCAATCAATAGAGAATTGATAAAAGCCTGTTTTATTTTTCATTTCATTCCATTTTGATGTAAGGCGGTCAATTCTTTTTTTTGTTTGTGGATGTGTACCTAAAAAACTAAGAGATTTAGTTGCCTTTGCAATTGATGATTTTTTTGTCAATTCTTTTTCTTTTTGCAATACTCGTTTGAAAAAATCAATCATTCCAGATGGATTAATGTTTGCTTTTTCTAAGTACTTCCAACCAAACTGGTCTGCCTCCCTTTCATAATCCCGAGAGTATTTTTGACGAAGTAAATATCCACCACCTTCTGCAACTACTCCTATAAGTCCTGTAAAGTCGCCCAAAAATGTTTGAAGAATAAGGAAAGTACCAGCAGTACTTAAAATATTCCGTAAACTATGCTTTCGAGTTATATGGGCAATTTCATGAGCTAGAACACCTGCAAGTTCTTCTGAGCGACCAGCCTCTAATAAAAGTCCTGAATGAATCACAATGTTTCCACCAGGAACGGCAAAGGCATTCAATGTTGGATCTTGAATAATATGAAATTTAAAAGGATAGGGACTAGGTTGAACACTTTTTACAATTGGTTGCGTGATTTTTTTTAATTGTGCTAATAACTTTGGATCTCGAATTACTTTTTTACTGACAAGAATTTGAGAAACAATCATTTTTCCTATTTTAACTTCCCATGCTGGTGGAATTTGAGATGCAATTAAAGTAACAATGGGATTTTTTAATAAAAATAAACTTCCAAAACTAGCAAGAATAAGAAAAAGAATGATTGTTGTAATTAAAAGGGATTTTCGTTTTTTTCCTTGGATTTGTTGAATTTGAGAAGCTGTATTTTCATTTTTTTGTAAATACTCATTTTTTAAAATTGAAGTATCAGAAGTATAAATAGACCACTCAGGATAATGAGGATGTTTAAAAAAAATAAGACGATTATTAGCTCCTCCTTTAGTAATTTTAATTTTTCTTAAATCAAATAGTTGTCGTTGTGATTCAAGTGTAATTGCTAATGTACTACTAGTAATTTTAATAGTTCCACTTGCTCGTCCTTTTGGTAGTTTAGGATGAAAAGCAGCACCATCATATTGAGATTGATTCATATTTCAGTTGTCTTTTAGATATAAGGTTGTTTGTATTCAATGATTTTTTAGATAAAATAATCATTTTTTAACATCAAAGTTTCAAAGTGATACAGTTGATGTTTGAAAGTAGAGTATTCGAATTTTGTCTGTCTAGTATTTGAACTATAAAGTTGTAATATTTGCTTCGAAATGGAGTCTTTGAGGAAAGAGCAAGCTCGTTTATTGGACTATTTAGAAAAAAGTATGTAATAACGTCCTCTTGAGTGAGTTTTCCATACCACTTCTAGTTAGTATTTTTCAAAAATAAACTATTAATAATAAGTCCAAATAAGACTTCCTTGAAAAAGGTAAGGATCAAAAAAAGAATAACTTATACAAATCTCATCTAGCTGATGATGAAACTAAATGCTTGGAAAAATAAAGTTGTATAAGTTATTTTTCAGCTGTTCCTAAGTAAAATTGAAATCAAAATTAATTTTTTATTTTTGATGGAGCCTAATTACTTTCTATCTATGAGATAAAAGAAAGTTTAGGTTGTCATTTGTTTGCGGGTGCTGTGAAAAACAGAAAAATATGAGAAAAAAATCAGATTTTAATTTTTATATCTATCAATCAAATCAACAAGAAATCTTATTAGATATTCTTTCCCGTGTTGTTCAACAACCCTTAAAGTTTCCTTTCGAAAAAGAGCAAATCCTTGTTCAAAGCCTTGGAATGGAACGATGGCTTTCTCTTAAGTTAGCTAAAAAACTTGGAATTTGGGCGAATGGTTATTTTCCATATCCTAGAAGAGCTTTATGGAGTGTATTCCAAAAATTAGATTTTGGAAATTTACAAGAACAGGACAATCTTTTTGGCAAAAATTATTTGTGTTGGTTGATCTTAAGAATTCTAGATGATTTGAATGAGAATGATCATCCTGATTATGAAGAGATATTTTCTTATCTAAAAGATGATAATGAAGCTCAAGCAAATCTTCGTAAATATCAATTAGCAGATAGTATTGCGGGTGTGTTTGATACTTATCTTACATATCGCCCAAAGATGTTATTGGAATGGGAAAGTGGAACTGACTCAGATAATATGAGTAGTACTGAGAAATGGCAATTTCGTTTATGGAAAGAAGTTGTTAAAGAAATCCCTCAAGATCATTTTGCTCGAATGGTTGAAAAATTTGGAGAACTTATTTTTCAAACAAATAAAGGAACTCCAAAACCTAAGATTTCAACACAACGAATTTCTATTTTTGGTGTTTCTTATATTGCCCCACAAATTATGGAGGCGATCAAGTCTCTAAGTCATCTTGTTGAAATTCATCTGTTTTTGTTTAATCCATGTCAAGAGTATTGGTCAGATGTTGTAACGGCTTCTACACAAGTTTCAATGCCTTCAGATGTAGCAACTTATTATGATACAGGAATGCCCCTTCTTTCTTCACTAGGAATTTTGGGAAAAGACTATATTTCAAAAATTAATGAATTAGAGTCTGACTTTGGATTAAAGATAATTAATCAAAAATATTTTATTCCACCAGAGGTTGACTCTTGGTTACACCTAATTCAATACGATGTTTTAAAGCTTAAAAATCGTGAGCAAGAAGATTTTCCTGACTTTTTGAATAGTGAATATCAATCATTTCAAGTTCATTCATGTCACTCTGTCGCAAGAGAAGTTGAAATTCTGTATGACCAAGTATTAGGAATTTTAGAGAATAATCCTGATATTGATCCTGAAGATATTTTGGTCATGTCTCCTAATATTGATCAATATACTCCAATTATTCAGTCCATTTTTGAAAGTGCAAATGAAGATAAATCATCAAGAATTCAATTTCATATTGTAGGACATACAAGTAATGAGGATTCTCTTTCAAATGTATTTTTAAAGTTATTAGAAGTTACACGAAAGCGGTTCCAAGTTTCTGAAATTTTAGATTTCCTAGGAATAGAACTTGTTTATCAAAGTTTTGGTTTATCTAGTGATGATGTAGAAACCATTATTCGATGGGTGGAAAAGGTTAGAATTCATTGGGGAAAAAATGCAGCACATCGACAATCAGTAGGATTACCCAATACATCAGAAAATACATGGCAAGAAGGAATCAAGCGTTTGCTACTAGGTTATGGAATGCTTGGAGATCATGATTATTTTCAAGGAATTATACCCTATGATGATATTGAAGGTAGTGAAAATGCGATTATTTTAGGGAAGTTTTTAGACTTTTATAATTTTGTAGAGAAAGTTTCTGCTGAATTAAAAAAAGAATTCACATTATCTCAGTGGAAAGAAAAACTTGTATTTTGGTTAGAAAGGTTCCAATTAGATGATTCAGATTTTGTATTACAATTTAGCAGTGTAAGAGAAGAGTTAGAATTACTAGATACTTTGGAAGAGAAATCAAAATTAACTAAAAAAATATCCATTCGAATTCTTCAACAATGGTTAAAAAAACACCTGATTGAAAAAGAAAGAAAGCAAAATTTCTTAGGCTACGGTGTTACTTTTTCTTCTATGTATGCAATGCGAAATATTCCTTTTAAAGTAATTTGTTTACTTGGAATGGAGGGGAAAAACTTTCCAAAGAATGAGTATCGTCCTGATTTTGATTTAATGGCAAAAGAATATCAAAGAGGTGATTATTCAAAACGCCTTGATGATAGATACTTGTTTTTAGAGACTTTACTATCTGCAAGAGATATTTTTTATATTAGTTATGTAGGTCGTTCTATTGAAAATAATGATAATATAGAGCCTTCAAATGTAGTTTTAGGAGTATTTGATTATTTAGGACAAGTGTTAGATGGAAATAAGAATGAAAATAAAGAAACAATAATGCATTTTGTTACTCAACATTCTTTGCAAGCATTTAATCCAACCTATTTTTCTGAGGAACAAGACAACACTGGGAAGATTTTTAGTTTCTCTGAAGAAAATTTAGCAGCAGCAAAATCATTATTAGAGCAATACAAGCAAAAATCAGTAACAGCTTTATTTGCGGATGGAATTTCAATAGAAAGAGAAGAGACAGTAGAAGTTGATGTTGATCAATTAGTTCGTTTTTATCGAAATCCAGCAGATTTTTTTCTTAAATATCAGCTTGGTTTTACTTTCCCAAAAGAAGAAGGTGTTTTATCAGATTCAGAAGTTTTTAAGTTAGATGGTTTAGAAAAATATTCTGTAAAAGCAACGCTAGCTGAAAACTTCCTCAGAGAAAAACAAAACTTAGAAGAACCAATTGAAGAAGATGTGTCAAAAACGCTTCATTTTTTAAGAAAGGCAGGAAAAATTCCTCACGAAAATATGGGAGGTGTTGCACTTGAATCTGTACAGTCAATGGTTTCTGAATATGTTTCTAATGTTCATAGTGAGCAAAAGGAGGGAGGAGAAGCCCAAGTCAATAAAATTCATATTCAAATTGGAAAATATAAAATTATTGGAAATATTCTTTCTCAAGAAAAACTACTTTTATTGTATCGACCAGCAGATATAAAAGCAAAAGATCAACTAAAGTTTTGGCTTTATTACCTTGTGTTACTTTGTTCAAGTCAAGACCTAAATAGCCGTTTAATTGGTATAGGTGCAAAAGATAAAAAAGAAATTTCTGTGGTTGAAAATCCTCAAGATCTTTTATTAAAGATTTTAGAATACTATGAAGAGGGACTACAAAAACCACTACCATTCTTTCCTGATACTTTATGGTTAATAGCTAAAACACTTTATAAAGAAAAAGGAACACCAGATCGAGATGTTGCGTTTAAAGCAGGTTTAAAAAAATGGAGTGCAAGTTGGAATGATATTCCTGCTGAAAAAGATCATGAAGCATTTCAAGTTTGCTTTCCAGATGACTCTCTTGAAAGTGAAGCTGTCAAAGCAGAAATGTTTAAATTAGTAGAAGATATTTTTAAGCCGATGTTGAATCATATTGTTGAAGTAGGAAAATAGAAATGCCTGTTAATTATGTAGATTTTGATCTTTTAGAATGTCCGTTAGAAGGAAAAGTTTTAATTGAAGCTAGTGCAGGAACAGGAAAAACCTTTAGTATTGCAGGGCTGTTTTTACGCCTTTTAATTGAAAAAAAGTATAGTGTTCAAGAAATTCTGGTTGTAACTTTTACACATGCAGCTACAGAAGAATTGAAAAACAGAATTCGTTTACGAATTCGACAGGCATGGAATTGCGTAAGTAAGTTATGTTCTGAAAAGCATCAGTGGACTTTAGATGATGTAATTAAACAGGATGAATTTATTGGCAATTTATTTATTCAATATGAAAATCAAGCAGAACCAAGCGAACAATCAGTTTGGAGTGAATTAAAAACATGTTTGAATATTGCTCTTGTAAACTTTGATGAAGCACAAATTTCGACAATTCACAGTTTTTGTCAAAAAATCCTTCAAGAAAATACCTTTTCTAGTAATTCCCTCTTTAGTGCTGAATTAGTTAATGATTCCTCTTCAATGATGGATGAGGTAACTCAAGATTTTTGGAGAAAAAAAGGTTATCAAGATAGCAAATTACTGTCCTCTATTTTGTATGATCACTTTTCCCCTGAAACACTGCAAAAAACGCTTCCAAATAATTTTGAAAGTCCTGATGTAGTATACTCTTTAAATCAAGATGAGAACCTTGATATACTATTACAAAATTGTGCTCAGAAATATGATCTACTGGCTAAAACTTGGTCTGATCAGGAGCAGAAAATTCTTGAAATTCTAGGTAATGACTCTATTTTAAATAAAAAAAAGGAGCGTATTCAGATAATTAAATGGCTAAAAAATGATTTAAAAGAAGGGCAAAATTCTTATATTTCTAATGAAAATAATAAGTTTTTAAAATATCTAGATCCAAAAGAATTAGATGGTTTAATAAAGGCAAAAGGGAGAGAAAGACAAAAAGAAACATTTTCAAACCACTCATTTTTTCTTCAATATAAAGAGTATATTGATAGTTGTAATGCAATTGTTAATGCAATTAAAAAGGATTATATTGATGACGTAAAAATCACATTAAAGAAAAGAAAACAGGTCTTTAATATTCGGTTCTTTAATGATTTATTGATGGATGTATTTAACTCCTTAAATCATGAGAATTCTTCACTTTTAATTGATTCTTTACGAGAAAAGTATCCTGTTGCCTTAATTGATGAATTTCAAGATACAGATTCGATTCAATATTCAATTTTTGAAAAAATATACTGCCAAGAAAATCAAGAATACCTTCCTTTCTTTTTAATTGGAGATCCAAAACAAGCTATTTATGGGTTCCGAGGTGGAGATATTT
>JBNMNM010000099.1:0-8725 GCA_051275585.1 bacterium
GTTGGTGATATTTTGTTTCTTTGAAAAGCTTTTGATTGGTGTAGTACTAAACGCTAAATCTTTTAGATATTGATTGCCTAATTTTTGCTTAATATGACTTAGTAAAGGATCAGTTCTAAATGCAGCGGCAAAACTATAGGCCATATAACCACCAATACTTATGCTATCTGCAAAGGTGAATGGTGTTTTAGGAATGCCAAGCATGGTAAATTCAATTGGAGTTTTTCCTTTTTTAATGAATTGATTGACTCCATCAAGATATGCTTGTGCTGAACGATATACTTTTGTATTTTTTGGCGTATTTTTTTCGTACTCTTTCGCATAACGACGAATTCTTAATGTTCGAAAAAGTTTATCAATTGGAAGTAATTTATCACCTAAAATTTCAGAAAGTTCACCTTTTGCTAAACGTCGAATCAATTCCATTTGGAATAATCGATCTTGAGCATGAAGATAACCAAGAGCACGATAAGCATCGAGTTCATTTTTTGCATAAATGTGTGGGATTCCCCATTTATCAAAAGTTACATTTACAGGTTTTTTTAAGTTTGCAATTTTTAAGGAACCAGACCGTTGAGCTAGTTTGCTATTTAGAAAGAAATATCCTCCAATTGCAGAAATGCTAAGGAGAACAATGATTCCTAAAAAAAGAATTTTTACTTTTTTCATAATTTATTTTTGAGGGAATTTTTGAGTTTTTTGTGGTGTTGAAATTATTGATCATTTTTCATAAGAACAGAGCTATCTATACATTGATGATAAATTAGGTTGATTGCGCCCTCTCCTTTGAGGGAGAGGGCTGGGGTGAGGGGGGAACTTAAAATCTGCCCCCTCACCTTAATCCTCTCCCTAAGGGAGAGGAGACTAAAAATTCAAATATTTGTATAGATACCTTTGTCCTGATGTAGAAGAAATAAAACATCAAAACTATAAGTTTGCTTTAAAAAATCACATCATAAAAAGAGATAATTTAGGATAGAATTTAAAGCACATTTAATATTCAATATTTTAGATAAGTTAAATTTACTGAGATGACAAGCTAATGGGTGAAATTCAGATTCTACCAGAATTATTAATTAATAAAATTGCCGCAGGGGAAGTCGTGGAACGTCCTGCTTCTGTTGTAAAAGAGTTAGTAGAAAATTCGATTGATGCAGGAGCTGATCAAATTTTTGTGACAATTAAGAATGGTGGAAAGGATCTAATTTCTGTGATGGATAATGGAAAAGGAATGTCTTCAGCAGATACAAACCTTGCAATTGAACGTCATGCAACCAGTAAAATTCAGGTGGTTGAAGATCTTGAAAGTATTCATACGATGGGGTTTCGAGGAGAAGCTTTAGCTGCAATTTCCTCTGTTTCTCGCTTTGAAATATCAACGTGTGCTGATGAGATTGAAGGGGGTTCTCGTCTACTTTCTGAAGGTGGAAAGATTCAACAAACAGGAAAAATTGGATTTCCTCAAGGAACAAAAATTGTGGTGGAAAATCTATTTTTTAATACTCCAGCACGACAAAAGTTCATGAAGGCGGTTAATACAGAATACAGTCATATCTATGATATCGTATTACGGCTTGCGATGGGAAATCCTGCAATTCAGTTTCGGTTAACTCATAATCAAGCTATCACGTTAAATTTACCAAAGAGCCAAAGTTTTGCGGATCGAATTCGAGATTGTTTTGGAGCAGAAATTGCGGATAGTCTCACTGAAATTGAACATGAAGAGTCATATTTAAAATTTAGCGGATTGTTTTCTCTTCCAGCCGAAAGCCGACCAAGTAAACGGTGGCAACATCTGTTTGTTAATGAGCGTTATGTTAAATCGCAATCCATTAATCATGGAATTTACCAAGGTTATAAAACGCTTTTGATGAAACATATGCATCCTCTTTTCTTTGTGAAGGTTCAACTTGATCCAAAAGAAATTGATGTGAATGTTCATCCTGCAAAAACAGAAATTCGATTTAAAAATCAAAATTTGATTCATACTATTGTTGCTGATCAAATTGGACGAAAAATTAAAACAGCAACTCGAAAGCAATTCTTTCAAAAAGATGAAATTCCAGCTCCTCAAAGTTTGGAGAACTCTTCAACAGAACAACCACCTAAACAAGATCCTCGACCAGAGCCACCATTTAATCCTTCTTTTAGTGTTGGCCGAAATGATCAATTAGGATTTCATTCTCAAGAATCAGAGAAGAGGTGTAGCCCTTTTCCTTCAGGTTCATCATCAAGACCAACAAGTCAAAAACCACAAGTATCAAAAGAGCAACATCGAGAAGATCAAGCCTTTGTTTTTGAGAAACGTTATTTTTCCGAAGAGGGCAAAAAAGAAGAAGATAGCATTCAAGAAGGTTCAGAGAATAAAATTGCTGTATTAGAATCGAGTCCTTATCAACTAATTGGGCAATATAATAAGTATATTTTGGCTCATGGAGGGGATCAATTAGTTTTAGTGGATAAACATGCGGCTCATGAACGGATTCGTTTTGAAGAAATTCGAAAACAATTTTATGCTCGTTCAATGCCTACTGAGTCCTTGCTTGTTCCACTAATGATTGAATTACCACCACAAGATGGAATTCTTTTAGAGCAATATCAAGAATCATGGGAAAAGCTAGGATTTCGAATTGAGCCATTTGGAGGAAATGACTACTCTTTAAAAGAGGTTCCTTCGATTTTAAAAGATAAAGATATTGTTGCTGTGATTCGAAGTGTACTTGATGAGTTGGCTCAATTTGGAAAGTCGGGAAAATTAGAAGAATTTTTTAATGAAGTTTTTGAGAGCATGGCTTGTCACTCTGCAATTCGTGGAGATCAAGAGTTAAGCACGGAAGAGATGACTGGACTACTGAATCAATTGGCAAATTTAGATCTACATATTCACTGCCCACATGGACGACCTGTCATTATTGAAGTTGCGGAATATGAATTAGAAAGACGTTTCAAACGAATTGTTTGAGTTCGTGGCCTTTTTTTTGACTTTTAGCCTTATTCCTTTTACTCATAAATTTCACATTTATTTACTAAAAATAATGGTTCTCTTTATTCAAAAGTGCTTTAAGTATTTATTAAAAATAAAGATTTTTAATAAATATACTTCTAAAGCATTTCTTTTTTTTCAATGAGAAAATAAATTGTTTGATGATTAAAAAGATTTTTTTGAAAAAATTCCTTTATATTTTTAAATATCAATAGCTCATTTCTCTCTATAATTTTTGGACGTTAGAGGTCTTTATGAAGATTAAAAAAGCAGTAGCCTTTCTAAGTGTTCTTTTAGCATTTGGTTTTTCTACATCAGTTTATGCTCAAGACGATTTACGCAAAGAATTCTTAGCGTATAAAAAGTCGATGTACAAAGAGTTTAAAATTTATAAAGAGAGTTTACAACTGGGCTATCAAAACCTTGAAGATCTACCTCCAAAAAAACAAAAAGCTCTCAAAAAGAAAGCAGTAGTACGATGGAAAAAATTTACACCTTCAACAAAGAAAAATTGGACTACTTATTCAGGAGCAGCAGACTCTAAAATAAAAACTAACTTTTCAGGGGAAGGAAAAGATCCAGGAACGATTGTAATTAAGACTATGGTTGATATTCCAAAAGAATTTAAAAGAAAAAGAATGCCTCCAAGTGTTCAACGTGAAATGAAAAATAAAGGTCGAAAGTTATTAGCTGCGATTTTAAAAAGAATTGTTGCAGTAAAAGATCCAAATACTAAAAAACATGTTTTTAACAGTCAGTTAACACTACCAGCAGCAGCAGGTCAGGCTCGAAATAAACGACCTGTTTCTGTGAATACTTTTGTAAAAAAACTCCCATCAATCATTAAAAAAACAATGAAAATGGGATCAGGTGTTAAGTTAAGAACAGATGGTAAACAACAAAAAGAGTTTTCAATCAAAGTAAATCTTGTACCTAAGCATTTACAAAAACGTGCGGCTGTTTATGTTCGACCTGTTCTTAAGTATGCAAAAGAACACAAAATTCATGTGAGTTTTGTATTAGGAATTATGCAAACAGAGTCATATTTTAATCCTTATGCAAAATCTAGTGTTGCATTTGGTTTATTACAGTTAGTTCCATATAGTGGTGCGGCTGAGTCTTGTAAGTGGTTACGACGAAAGAAAGGACGTGAAATTTGTACTTATGGTGGAAAATGGTACAATCGAAGAACTCGTAAGTATATGAAAGTTGTAACAGGAAAATATTTACTGAATCCAACTCGAAATATTCAGTTAGGCGTAGCATACTTAAGTAAAATGGTTCATAGCGATCTACGTCGTGTTAACTCCTTAGAGAAAAAATATCTTCTTGCAACAAGCTCATACAATACAGGGCATGGAAATACAGCAAAAGGATTAAAAAAGATTATGAGTACTCGTGCTCGTTATCCTCGTCCTGCTTTTAAAGTAATTCGAGTGATTGCTAATAGTCTTACAGAAGCTCAAT
The DNA here is from genome assembly GCA_051275585.1 of bacterium. Classification (GTDB taxonomy): domain Bacteria; phylum SAR324; class SAR324; order XYD2-FULL-50-16; family JBNMNM01; genus JBNMNM01. The sequence continues at coordinate 4,451 of JBNMNM010000099.1, forward strand.
TGTATCACCGACTTCATGTGTATCTTCCATATGCAGAAACTCGTCATTACATCAAAAAGGTAACTGCACGAAGAAAAGTATTTCGACCATACGACCGTTTAATGCGAATGCAGTAATTGATTTTATTTAGGGAAAACTAAAATTAGGGATTTGGATGAAATTTAAAACGTTAATTGCAGCTACGGGTCTATTTTTGACCGTAGGTGTATCTACAGCTTTTGGAGTTGCAAGTTGTAGTAATGAACAAGCAAGGTATAGCCATAACCAAGCGTTGCAAGATGAGCTTTCTGGAACTGCATTAGCAAATAAAACAATGAATTTTTTTGCGATTGCAGACAATGAAGAGAAAGCAAAAAAAGAAGCCAAAAAGCGAATTGCGGCTTCCATTCTCAATATTGTGAAAGTACAAAGTTCAACAGAGCAGTCAACAACAGGAAATTTAAAACAGGTACAAACCAAATTAAGACAATTCTCTAAAGTTGATGAAGCAAACTTGCTTGATGTTCCATTATCACAACCAATCATTAAGAAGTGTTTGGAAGGAACAAAAACACGAACCATTGTTGTTTATACTTTTAAGTATAAAGATTTAGCTGCTCCTTCTTTGAGTTATATCCGAAATTTTCGAAGTCAATACAAACGGTATATCCGAAACCGAGGAAATGTTGATGGTTTTAGTGCTTTACTTGAAGCTTATAAAAGTCGGGTAAAAGTTGCGAATCGTCCAGGTTACTTTAACGGAGCATTAAAAATTGCAAAAATTAATAAAAAGCGATTTTTAACGTTAAAGCAAGTTGAAGCTAAACTTCGAAGAATGGTTAGTGATCTTCGTGTAAGATCTTCCTCTCGATCAATTCGATTAAAACCTACAGATAATCTTAAACAGTATAACTTGATTAAACCTCAAGAAATTACAGTTGGTTTTGGTTATCGACGAAGAAAAGTTCCTAATCTTCCACTATTAATCACGATTGAAACGATTGATCCTAGCCAAGAAGCTTTTACAACAGATCAAAATGGTTCAATTAAAATTGCTAGTTTAAAATTAAGAATTGATGGTGCAGTAAAAATCAATCTTGCAGAGTATGCAAATGCGAAAGAACGACAAGCGGCATTAAGTAAGTATTGTCCGAAAAAAGTGACTATTGGAATTGATATTGGAAAATCAGCTCTTATTGATGATATTAAACCAATTCAATTAAAGTCATTTCCTACAAGTTGTAATACTTTAGCATCAATTGCTTTTGAGAAAGCTCAAAAAGAAAAAACGTTTGATTCTTATGCAAACTTTATCAAAGAGTTTCCTGAGAGTACTGAAAAACAACAAGCAGAACGATTACTGTTTGCTCTTGTAAAAAGCGTAAATACAAAAGCAATTGCATCTCGTTACTTAGAAACTTACCCACAATCTTCAAATCGAAGAGAAGCGGTTTCTATTTTATATAAAAAAGTAAAAGAAGAAAATACTTGGAGTGGATATGTTGATTTTATCAAAAAGTATTCTGATTCAAGTGAGAAAGTAAAAGTTGTGAAACAACTTGGTAGTATTGCAATGACGCTTCCTAGCAACACACTTTCAGAAAAAGAAGAAAAAGTTGATAAATTAACCTTTGTTAAGAAGTATTCTGCTGGAAGTAGTAATGCTGGTTCAATTGGAAAGATGGTTTCTGAGTTAGAGCTAGCAATTAAAAACGAACGAGAGAAAAAACTTAAAAATCCAGTTACAGAGGATGCTTATGTTTTAGAGCTTCGTTCTGTACATGTTCCAAATCGTAGAGTTGCTGTTGCTGGTAATATGAGTAACGTCACAACTACAGGAGCGGAATTTCGTAGTGCAGAAATTGGATATGGAATTGGTAAAAAAGCAGGATTTCTTGTTGGAACCAAGTGGGACTATAAATGGAAAAAACCTTGGCGTGAATGGTATGCAAATGGCCAAGTTCGGATCTTTGGTGAAATTCAAGATCGTTTCTCAATTGCATTAGGGGCAACTTATATTGCTCGGATTGGAGATGGAACTGATGAAACTGATTACGAACTAAAAGATCAAGAAGAAGAAAATGCTATTACTGGAGTTGATAAAGAAGGAGATAGTCAATTTATTAATGATCAAAGTGAATCTGAGTATTATCTGACGATGGCGTATAAAGTTCCACAATGGAATACATACTTCTATCTTTATGCAGGAAGTCGAAATGTAAGAACTGCAATTCAATATTTCTTTGTTCCAAAAGCAACATTTGCAATTGAAGCACATTATCGACATGCAGATTATACTTTTAGTGAGCGAACCTATGAAAGTACTTTAAGTACTACTGTCCAAGCACAGTATATCCAAGATCGTGAAGATCAAGCTGATGAACAACGAAGTGATGTTCTTCTTGGTTTTACTATTGCGACTCCTCTCTTGAAGGATGCAGCTCATACAAAATTATATTATTCTCTTCGACGAAACCAAGCAATTTTACGAATTGGTCTTTCGTTCTAATTTTTTCTGATAAAGGAGCTTGTGAATTTTAGAGGACATACAATTGGTGGAGTGATCTCTGCAACTGCGGTTGCAGGTATATCTATTGTGGTACAATATACACCAATTAACTCAAGTACGATTCAACAGTTTATCAAGGCTCCTCTCAGTTTAGAGGGAGCAATTCCAACATTGATTGCTCTTTTCTTGATTACTTGGTTTATGGCTCTGTTTCCTGATTTGGATACAGCATCAATCCCACAAAGATGGTTTTTTCGAGCGGTCTTTGTGATTTTAGCCTTGCTCTATTTTTATCGACAGATGGAATGGTTTGCCATTCTTTCATTTGCAGCGATTTCGCCAGTGTTACATAAACATCGAGGATGGACACATTGGAAAATCACACCGTGGCTGATTGCATTATACTTAGCCATAGTTTTTGAATATATGAGAGTGAAAAACGGAATTTTTGCTAGTTTTTCTTGGGATAATATTCTCGAAATGTTTCAGCAATATTGGATTTTTGTTATAGCTTGTATTGTTGGACATTATACCCATTTACTCCTTGATTCAAAGCAAGTGAAATACCTTCCTTTTATCTCAAATGCTAGAGATCATCACTAGTTAAAAGGAAACTCCTGACAGACAAGAAGCAATCCATCCTGAAATTGGATGGATGCTTTTTCTTCCTCAAACACATTCGAAATACTAGTAAACATACCTAGTTCAAAATCCTTTCCTTCCACAGGGTACAAAAGGCCTTGAGTTTGCACGTTTTTGATATCTCCAAAAATGGGCATAAATGAGATGGTTTGTCCTTTTTTACCGAAAAATATTCCCTGTTGTTGAACTACAAAGAGCTTTTCATGGTTTGTAAAAATAGCAATTTTTGCCTGCGTATGAAATTTTCTTAAGATTCCTAAATTATATAAAAAATGATCTGTGCGATTTCCATCAGCACCTAGAATATAGATTTTTTTATATCCTTGATTGAGACAAAACTGAACGGCTTTTTCTCCGTCAGTTCGATAATCATAGGGATCATTAATAATTTTTTTAGGAAGATGCTGAAACGAATTTTTTGTTTCTTGGGAAATGGAATCAAGATCACCAACAATATAATCTGGCTCTAGTTGATATTGAGCGAGAATATTTGCTCCACCATCAGCACAAATATGGAAATCTGTTTTTTGCCAGAGATCAAAAAGAAGATGTTGAGAGGGAGAGATTCCATTTAAAATAATAAGTGCTATTTTCATCGAAGAGGCTAGGATGGCTTTAAAAATTGCGGTTACAGGAAAACCAGGATGTGGAACTCGTGCATTCCTTAATATTCTTCAAAAGCAAAGTTCAGGAATAGAACTTACAATTTTATCTTCAGTTTGGAATGAATTAGAAGCTACACAAAGTCGTTCTAAGTTCAATACATCATATGATTTTGCTTATGAATATATGATGGAAAAAATGCAAACTGATTCTTTATATTGGATTCGAAAAATCAATCAACGAATTGATTATCTGCTTCATTCTAATCAAAATATTTATGTGAGTCGAATTTGTTTTCCTAAAGATCTTGCCTATTTAAAAAGCAAAGGATTTACTTTACTTCATTTAGAAGTGGATAGTGAAACTCGAAAATTGAGATTAGGAGAGGATTATCAAATTACTCCTCACGCTGTTGAAGGAGCATTAGATAAAAGCAGAATATGGAAACCTGATTTTTGGGATCATACAATAAAAACAGAAGGCCAATATCTTAATTTTTGGAATAAAAGTGTTCAGCTTATTGAACAGCTTCAAAAACAAGC
>JBNMNM010000100.1:0-8706 GCA_051275585.1 bacterium
TGGTAATCAGCAGGGAATGTTAATGGAAAATCTTTATTTTCTCCAGCTTTCATTCCTAGTAATGCTTCTTCAAATTCAGGAAGAAGTTGTTTACTACCTACGATATACACATGACCTTCAGCACGATCATTACCATTACCAAAAGACTCCTGTCCTTCTGAAGGAGCAAAGTCCATAGTTACTTGATCTTTTTCTTCAGCAGCACCATCTTTTGTTCCAAAAGTAGCATGCTCTTTTAATAAAGAAGCTCTTCGTTCTGCTTTTTCTTCATCTGTAATTACAATTTCTTTCTTATCAAGACTTAAACCTTCTAAACTTACATCAAAAGTAGGAGTTGCTTCAAAAGTAGCAACAAATGCAAGCGGCTTATTCTTTTCAATATTAAGACTATCGAATTTTGGCTGAGTTGCAGATTCAGTAGATTCCTGAGTTAAAGCAGCTTGAAAATGCTCTGGTATAAGTGTTTCAAGAGCTTCTTGTCCCATTGACTCTTTAAAACGCTTTTCCATTAACTTCTTTGGAAATGCACCTTGACGAAATCCATTAACTTTAACTTTGGATTTTAGCTTTTGGTAACACGCTTCGTATGTACTGGAAACTTTTTCTAGAGGAATTGTAATTGTGAACTTTCTTTTTAAGCCACCAAGATTTTCTACAACAACTTCCATGAAATCCTTCTCTATATAGACTGTAGTATTGGTTGTAAAGAAACTGAGTAAAAGTGTATTTTTTTGAGGTAGGGAACTAACTAGATATAACTTACAGAATTTTTTTGTGTGTGGAGCGAGAAACGGGATTCAAACCCGCGACCCCAACCTTGGCAAGGTTGTGCTCTATCAGCTGAGCTATTCTCGCTTTTTTTGAAACATTGGTACGAGAGGGGGGACTTGAACCCCCACATCGCAAAATACTAGATCCTAAATCTAGCGCGTCTACCAATTCCGCCACTCTCGCATTTTTTCGGTCTAACTATCGATTTGTGGTACGCCAGGGAGGATTTGAACCTCCGACCTTTGGATTCGAAGTCCACTGCTCTATCCAGCTGAGCTACAAGCGCATTTTGGGGCGAAAGACGGGGATCGAACCCGCGACCGCCGGAGCCACAATCCAGTGCTCTACCTACTGAGCTACTTCCGCCATATAAATTCTTTACGTGGTACGCCCGAGAGGATTTGAACCTCTGGCCTACTGATTAGAAGTCAGTTGCTCTATCCAGCTGAGCTACGGGCGCCTTTTCAATTTTGTGGTCGGGGTGAGAGGATTCGAACCTCCGACCCCCTGCTCCCAAAGCAGGTGCGCTAGCCAGGCTGCGCTACACCCCGATTTTAAAATTGAAGGGATTCACTAACTTTTTTTTAAAACTCTGTCAACAAAAAAGTTTTTGCTGAAATTTTTTAAGTAGTGAAAAACCGTAGTAACTGAAAGTATGATAAAACAAATTTTTGTGAAAAAATTTAACTTCCAACCTGTAATTATTTCGCTTTCTTTCGCCTTGAAATAATTGAGGCCTGAATCTAATTTTATTTCATAAAAATGACAAGTATAATTTTTGTTTTTATTAAAATTAATAGTAAATAACTGTTTTTAAAGGTTTTAAATGTACAAACATAGATCAAGAGGATTCATTCTCATTGCTATGATGGTGGTAATTCTGGTTTCTCTTAGCCTTTTAGGTGTATGGTATCAGCAAATTATTTTGCAGACTCACTTAACTCAACAAGTGGTTCAACAAAAAATAATGTTTGTTGAATGTAAGAGTTTAACTGTTATTTTACTTAAAAGAATTAATCAGTCCTCAATTTCGAAACAAGAAGCTCAAAAAGATTTTTATACAGTAAACGATGAAAATGGAATTCGCTGGACTGTAAGTCGTAGTGCTATAGTAACTAATATAGTGCAATTTACTTTCTACAATCATGATTCAAAAACAAAGATCATAATTACTAGAACTATAAAATAGTAAAACTATTGCCACCATTTATCATTACCAAAACTAGGCTTCTGTTGTTCACCTAGTCGAAAAATCCTAGAATAGGCATTTTTCCAAAATGTAGCAAAAAAGATTGGAATCTGAAATTTTTGACACAAACGATTTTTATTTTTTTCTTGTGGATGTTTACATCGAATCCACTTCCATTCATGATGTTGCTGATTTTCATTCTTTCTAAAAATTCGATGAGCACCTTTTGTACATGCTTCTAGCGTTTCTTTTTGCTCTATTCGAAATGATTCTTGATAATAACGGCAAAATTGACAACCTGGATTTTTGACAGTAATTTTCTTTGCCATAATTTTGATTATGAAAGATGAGTTGAATTTTGTTATTTATTTTCTATTAAAACAGTCACTTCTTGATCATTACTCTTTTAAAGAGAGTTTAAATAAAAACTAGTACAAAGTAATTATTTGCTAGTCTCTATATTTGAAAGGAGAATTATGATTGTTTTTACAAAAAAAAATAAAAATAAGTTAGAGTGTTATCAATAGCATACTTATTTTTATATTCACAAAAAATAGTTTCTTTCTGAATTTCTATCACTCTCTTTAAAAATTTAATGAAAAAACCGTTGCTTTACACTCTAAAAGGACTTCTTCCTTTTCTCTTTTTATTGGTACTCTCGATGAATTCTATTGCTGTAGAGATCAAAAAAAACCAAGAAGATCAAAGACAATATCGATTGATTACACTAAAAAATCATTTACAAGTGGTTTTAATTTCAGATGCTTCTACAGATAAATCTGCTGCTGCAATGAATGTTGGTGTTGGATCTTTTAGTGATTCTAAAAATCGTTATGGGCTAGCCCATTTTCTTGAGCACATGTTGTTTTTGGGAACAAAAAAATATCCAGATGCTAAAGAATATGGTCGTTATCTATCGACACATGGTGGATATAGCAATGCCTATACTTCAAATGGAAACACAAATTATCATTTTAATGTAAATAAAAACTATCTAGAAGGTGCATTAGATCGTTTCGCTCAATTTTTCATTGATCCTTTGTTTACCGCCGACTTTGTTCAAAGAGAAATGAATGCTGTTCATTCGGAACATCAGAAAAATCTTCAATCTGATTATCGTCGAATTTATCAGGTTCAACGCTCACTAGCTCAACCTAATCACCCATATTCAAATTTTAGCACAGGAAATTTGGATACATTAAAAGATCAACCTCATCACGCATTAAGTATTCGTAATGATTTGATTGCATTTTATAAGAAATATTACTCTGCAAATCAAATGCAGTTAGTTGTTTTAGGAAAAGAGCCTTTAGATTTACTTGAACAATGGGTTCGTAAAAAATTTACAACAATTAAAGATTACCAGCATAAGGAACTTAAATACCCTGGAAACCCTTATGGAAAAAAAGATTTAGGAACATTGATTCAAATTAAACCTGTTAAAAATATTCGTCGTCTGGATTTAAGCTTTTCTCTTCCAGATTTAAGTAAATATTATAAATCAAATCCAACTAGTTATTTAGGTAGTTTATTAGGGGATGAAGGAAAAGGAAGTTTACTATCTCTATTTAAGCAAAAGGGGTGGGTAAATTCGCTTTCTGCTGGTGGTGGAAATATTTCTAAAAGTTTTAGTACTTTCTCTATATCAATGGAGTTAACAAAAGAAGGAGTTAATTCGGTTGATGAAATTGTTGGTTATGTTTTTCAATATTTAAAACTAATTAAAGAGAAAGGTGTTCAGAAGTGGATTTTTAACGAAATCCAACAAATGGGAGCAATTAACTTTCGGTTTAAAGCAAAGGAAAATCCATTTTCTTATGTACGTCAGCTTTCTTCAAATCTTCAAAACTATCCAGCAGAGGATATTATTCAAGCAGGTTGGATGCTTGAAAAATTTGATGAAAAATTAATCCATTCAATATTAGATCAACTTAAACCTGAAAACTTGCAAATCTATTTAATTCATCCTGATGTAAAAACTGATCAAAAAGAGCATTGGTATAAAACGCCCTTTTCAGTAACTACAATTGCTCAAGATAAAATAGATGTTTGGGAAAAGGCAAAAATTTCTAGCAAATTTGCTTTACCAAAGAAAAATATCTTTATTCCAAAGGCTGTATTTGTGAAAAAAAATCACAAACCAACAGCAGTTCCAGTGCTAATTCAAGATAATAATCGAATTAAGATTTGGTTTAAGCAAGATAACCAATTTCATAAACCAAAGGCAAACCTACTATTTCGATTTATTTCACCAAGTGCATATAAAAGCCCTAAAAATTCGGTTTTAACTCGTCTTTTTACTTTATTACTTAAAGATTCATTAAATGAGTTTGCATATCCTGCATCAATCGCAGGATTGAAATATTCAATTGATCATGGAACTCATGGGCTGAGCCTTTCATTTTATGGTTATGATGAAAAATTGCCTCTATTAATTAAAAAAGTTCTTTATGAAATGAAAACTTTGTCTGTGAAAGAGAGTCGATTAAAGATTTTTCAAGATCAATTGAAACATTCTTGGATGAATGCCTCTTTAGGACAAGCATATCGTTTAGCAAATTATGAAATGCATTATTTTCTTAATCCGACGATTTGGCATCGAGAAAAATATTTGATGCTAATTGATTCGATTAGTAAAAAAGATGTTGAAAAGTACATTGTTAAGCTACTTAGCCGATTTAAAGTAGAGGGACTTATTCATGGAAACTTTACTGAAAATGAAGCAAAGCATGTGTCTAAACAAATTATAAAAGAGTTAAAACCAAGAGCAATTCAGAAAAAAGAAATTCCTCATCGAAAAATAGTTCGTTTAACAAAAGGAAAATCTTATCTTGAACAAATGAAAATTGCTGATGTTAATTCAGCAATTCAGCTCTATTTCCAAGCAGGAAAAAGTAATACAAAACAAACTGTGATGTTACAACTGTTAGGCAAAATTTTAGAGAAACCAGCGTACCATCAACTTAGAACATTAGAGCAACTTGGCTATATTGTATGGTCATATCCAATGATTGATGAGTTGGTAGGTGGATTTTCTTTTATTGTTCAATCATCAGTGCAAGATCCAGTATTTTTACAAGAACGGGTAGAAGTATTTTTACAGGGTTTTTGGAAAAAAATTGGAAAAATGAATTCTTCTGAATTTGAATTGTTTAAAGAAGCTTTAATTGCTCTCAAACAAGAAAAACCAAAAACATTAAATGAAGAGAGTGGAAAATATTGGAGTGAAATCTCTGATCAGAATTATAAGTTTTTAAGACAAGAAAAAGAGATTAAAGTTCTTAAAAAGATTACCCATAAAGAAATTGTAAAACTATATCAAAATTTGTTTTTAAGTTCATCTAAAAGACAAATGACCGTTCATGCTTTTGGTCGACAACATGCTGTAAAATCAGGAAAAGGACATTTGATTAAGAATAGTGGAATTTATAAACGAAAAATGCCTTTTTATCAAAAAAATCCGTAAAACCTCTTCCTCTTCTCTTGGGTAATGATCAATGATGCAAGAATCTCCTTCCTTTAGGGAGGAGAGGTTTCAACTTAAACATTAAACCCATAGTGTTCTAAATGGAAAAAGAAGAATTATCAGATCAAGAGAAATCATCAGATCAGAAAGAATTATCAGATCAAGAAAAGTTGATAAACAAACGTTTAGCAGGTGCTATTCGAGAGGTGATTGATAATCAAATTTATGATGACTCTCCTCCTGAAACAGGTGAAACATTAGAGCGATTAATTGAGGTAGGTTTTACACAGGATCAAGCTTATGATTTAATGGGTCGTGTTGTAAGTATTGAAGTTCTTGAACTTGTTGTTGAAGGGAAAGATTTTGATATGCCTCGCTATGTTGAGGCACTAGAGAAACTGCCCTCTCCTTTTGCTAAAATTCCATAAAACTGTGCAATTATGTCTCGTCTTTTAGTAATCTCTTTAGTGATTTTTACACCGATTATTGAAATTTTAATTTTTTCTCGGTTTTCATCAGTAAAGGGGCTTCTGTTTATTACAATTAGCCAACTTCTTACAGCAGGAGTTGGTTTTTATGTAATCAGACCGTTTAATATTAATAATATCTTTTTTGTGGAGGGTGAAGTTAAGAAGGGAGTTCCAATTGTTGATGAACTGTGGAATGAAGTACTTCTTATTTTTTCTGGATTGTTTTTGATTGTTCCAGGTCTTTTTACGGATTTAATTGGAGCAGGTCTTCTAATTACTGAAGTAAGAAAGTGGGCCATGAATAATATTTTAAAAAATTATCTCTGAAGTTTAAGTGCTTTCAAATTTACTTGACAGCATTTTTAGGCTATTTTAACGTATGCAAGCAATTACTTACATACGTTTTGAAAAACGTAAAACTCTTCTTAAAAATTCATCAAAATTTCTTCTTATGACACTGCGAAAAAATAAAACATCAGATGCTCGTGAAAGAGTTCTAAAAGCTGGTGTTCAATTGTTTGCAGAAAAAGGATTTAAAACAACAACAACTCGAATGATTGCTAAGTTTGCTGGAGTTAATGAGGTGACTCTATTTCGGCTATTTGGTTCTAAGATGGAGTTGTTTCAAGTTATTTTAAAGCAAATTCAGCATGTAGGTTTTTCTGCTGAAAGTTTTATTCCTAAAGAAGAACTCTCTGCTAAGGCTGCTATTCACTATGTTGTTTCAAAAATGTTTGAGTTATTTGAAACACATCCAATGGAATATCGTTTATTGAATTATGCTCTTTTAGATAAGGTTGAACACTTTGAAACCACATTTTTAAAAGAGAATATCATTCCTATCCAAAACTATCTTGGTGATGCTTTTGAGCGTTTATATAAAGATTCAAAACCACCAGCAGATTTTTCGCCAAAAATTTTATCAGGATTGTTATTAGCACAAGTTTTTGGAATTTCTTATCAAAAAGTATTTCTAGAGTATTCTCCCTTAAAAGAGACTGACTATAATCTTTTGAGTGAACAGATCATATCAGTGTATTTAAAAGAGTGAATGCTAAAAAAATTATTAAAAGTTGATTTCGTAGATTTATTTCTTCTATGTTAGACAAAGTATGTTTATCTAAATGTATTTTGCGGGGGAAATAATGAAAAGAGTCTATTTTGAAAATTATAAAAATGTACGGATTTTAATCCTAAATTTTTCAAATGGAAATAGTGTTCAAGAGATTTTAGATACAGTTAAACAAGGAATGAAAGTTATTCAATCTGAACCTCTAAATTCTGTTAGAGTATTAAGCCAGTTGACAGGAGTTCGTTTTAATACCGATGTGTTCCATGCATTAAAGCAACTAACAATTCAAGACAAACCCTTTGTAAAGGCATCTGCTGTTGTTGGTTTATCAAATTTTCAATCAATTTTAGTTGATACTGTAGAAAATGCTTCTCAAAGAAAATTTGCTGTTTTTAAAAATGATCCAGAAGCAAGAGATTGGTTATTGAAGCAAAAATGATAAGAAAGTTAAGTTTTTATTAAAATTGTCCGATGAAAGTAGAAGAAAGGAATCATTATTGGTTGTAAACCTTTTTTCTACGAATTAGGTATGAATTTTTTTAAGTGGTTACTCGCTTTTAGTTTGCTTTTAAGTTCATGGACAAATGTCTTTGCTTATGAATGGAATTTTGATTTTGGGGCTGGAACAGATCGTTTGATGATTGGTGGGGGAAACCAAACTTATCAAAAAGATAGTGATGGATCTACAGTCAATTTTTATCCAGAAATTGATGGTATTGCAAAAGGTACTCGTACTCATGCTGAAATAATTGTTGGTATTATTGGCTTTGAGTATGCACAAGGATCATATTCATATGATGTAACCGTACCCAAAAGTGCTTTTAGTACAGCTAGTGATATTGTTACAGATGGAACAGTATCAACAACAAATTATGGTATTAATTTACATTTACGAAGAGAGTTAGGAGGAGCTTTTTTTGGAGTTGGTACAATTTCAACAGATGAAATTATTGTTATCTCTGGAGAAGACTACTCTAATAGTACTTCAAAAAATTATTATAAGTATGGAGTCGAATTATTATTCCAACCATTTATACTTCAAGTTAGTGCTCTTATTTCAAAGTTAGGATCAAGAACAGTGAGAACAAATGCTTTTGAACTATTATTTACTTTTTAAGAATTTATGAAGAAACAAAATTAGGAAAGAAAAAAGGCCGTTATTGGAGTTCAATAACGGCCTTTTTTTATCTAGCCAACCGTAAAACCTCTTCCTTCAGGTGGAGGATGTAAGGTTGCCCTTATCCCGAGCGGTTGGCGTAATTTGTAATTAATTGATTTTTTAGTCATCACTGGTACATAAAACAACCAGTATTCGACATAACTTTAAATTTAAGAATAATTTTGAACCTCCTCAGAGAAACAAAATGATCATTCGCAAGGCTTTCAAATTCAGATTAAAACCAAACAAAAAGCAGATTGAAAAGTTCTTTCAATTTGCTGGCTGTAATCGGTTTGTCTGGAATAAAGCACTTGCCTTGAACAAAGAAAAATTAGATAAAAAAGAGAAAACTTTTTCCTACAATAAAATGTCTTCTCTTTTAACTTCTTGGAAAAAAGTAGAAGAAACTTCTTTCCTTAAAGAACCTCACACAGATCCATTACAACAAACCTTAATGGATCTGTGTGAAGCATTCAAAGACTTTTTCAACAAAAAGAAAGGTTTTCCGCACTTCAAAAAACGTGGAGTCTATGAATCTTTCAGTTACCCACAAAATGTAACTGTTAATGGTAATCACAC
>JBNMNM010000101.1:0-8701 GCA_051275585.1 bacterium
CAAAATGAAGATGCTCTACAAAAAATCCAGATTTCTGATTATGTGACTGAAAAAATTGGAATCCTGACGCTAAAAGATATTATTAATGAACTAAAAAAACCTGGCAGAGATCCACGAGAGCAGTTTATAGGAGCAAAATTTGAAGAAGGGATTCAGGAAATCAGTGATTTATATGAAGGACTTTGTTTAGAAGGAACCATCACCAACCTAACTAAGTTTGGTGCCTTCGTTGACATTGGAGTTCATCAAGATGGTTTAGTTCATGTTTCTGAAATGGCAAACCGATTTATTCGTGATCCTAGTGAAGTTTGTAAAGTCGGCGATATTGTAAAAGTAAAAGTGATGTCTGTTGAAACAGAACGAAAACGAATTGCTTTATCAATTAAACAAGCTGATGGAAATGATTCTCAGAACAAACACCAATCTACAGAAAAAACAAACTCTGGGAATTTCCCAAAAAAGTCTAAAAAGAAAGAAGAACCTAAAAAAACTACTACAGGAAATTTCACAACAGATTTGGATGCACTTGCCAAAAAATTCCAATCTTAAAAATCTATTTTTTTTAGTGCTATCCTAATCAAGGATGGCCTAAAGATCGCATATTGACTTGTTTTCATTATCAAAAATAGTGCTCACGCTTGGTACTGGATTCCATTTGACATTATAAAACTGTAGTGTTACCTAACTACTAGCACTCACTCTAATAGAGTGCTAACTTATTTATTACCTTAAATAAGTGTTTAGCGAATTCTTGCAATTTAACATATTCGCTTAATCTATATGAAAGAAAGGAATCAATTAATTTTATGCTTTCTGGTTGATAATTATATCAAAACAGGAGAGCCCGTTGGATCAAGAACTATTTCGAAAATGAAAGGTGCAAACTTTTCAGCAGCAACGATCCGTAATATTATGCTGGACTTAACCGATTTAGGCTTGATATCTCAACCACATACTTCTGCTGGAAGAATTCCAACAAATCAAGGCTATCGTTTCTATGTAAATCTAATGGAAAACGAAAAATTTGCTGAAGAAGTAACATTTTCAGAGCAAGAGCTGGTTGGTGTTGATACAGCACGATTAGAAGACTTATTACGAAATACAACAAAAATTATTGCAAATTTATCTGATTTAACAGGAATTGCTTCTTCCCCAAAACCTTCATTATCCCACATGAAACTTGTGGAATTTGTAAGGCTAAGTGATCAGCAAATTTTAGTTATTTTAGTAACTCAATCAGGAATGGTTACCAACAAAATTATTCCCGTTCGAGAAAATTTTAAACAAGATGTATTAGATTCGATTAGTCTACACCTAAACGATTTATTTAAAGGCAAGACGTTAGCTGAAATTCGGTTCCAACTTGCGAGTAAACTTGCAGAGGAAAAAAACGAATTTAATAGTATGTTAGGTCATACTATTCGACTTGGAAAAAAAGCGTTTGATATTACAGATTCTAGTGATCTCTATCTATATGGTCAGACCAATTTAATTCACTATCCTGAATTTTTAGATCCTGAAAATTTAGAAAACGTTTATCTAGCTTTTGAAGAAAAAACTCAAATTTTAGAAGTTTTAGGGAAAACAAAAAATCCACAAAAAACAAACGTCTTTATTGGAAGTGAAATAAATTGTCATGAATTAGGAAACTGTAGTGTTATTTCAGCTAATTATAGTGCAGATAACTATACATTAGGAAGTATTGGAATTATTGGCCCTACACGGATGGACTACCAGAAAAACAAATCCATTGTGGAAAATATTTCAAAAGAATTATCTCAACAAGTAACTAAGTTTCTAGCTTAACAAGTTTGCAAAGTTTTAAGGAGATTGAATGGGGCAAGATAAAAAAGCGACTGTTGACCAAGAAGAGGCCGCTTCTCAAGAAGAAACAGTAATCGAAGAAACAACTGAAGAATCTACAGATCAAGTAGAAACTAAGGGACAGGAAGAAAATGCAGATGAAATCACTGTTTCTGCTGATGATATTTCTGATGCTGAAGAAACTCCTGTAGAAGAAGAAAAAGCTAATGACCCTCAAAGCTTGTTAGAAGCAAAAAATAAAAAATTAGAACAAAAAATAGCTGATGCAGATGATAAGTATAAACGATCAGCAGCAGAGTTTGAAAACTTCAAACGTCGAAGTCGTCAAGAACTTCAAACAAAATTGAAGTTTGCACAACAACCATTGGCAAACACAATTTTACCTTGTTTGGATACTCTTGATCGAGCACTTACTCATGCATCTGAGCATACAACAGATGCAAATGAATTTTCTGACTTCATCAAAGGTGTTGAGATGGTGCGTCAACAATTTGTTGAGGCTCTTGGTAAAAATGAAATTGCTCCAATTGATGCGTTAGGAAAAGCATTTGATCCAAATTTACATGAAGCTATTGGTATGGTTGACTCTGATGAAGTAGAGCCTGAGCATATCGCAGTTGTTTTACAAGCAGGATACACATTACATGACCGTGTTATTCGTCCTGCAATGGTGCAAGTCGCAAATAAAAAATAGTTAGTTTTCAATTAAACTTAATACTGTTCTACAAGAACTTCTTTGGAACTTCGGAGAATCAATGGGTAAAATAATAGGGATTGATTTAGGTACTACAAATTCTTGTGTATCTGTAATGGAAGGTGGTGAGCCTAAAGTAATTACAAATGCTGAAGGAGCAAGAACAACTCCATCAACAGTTGCATTTACTGATAGTGGCGAGCGACTTGTTGGACAAGTTGCAAAACGACAGTCTGTAACAAATCCTGAGCGTACAATTCACGCTGCAAAACGTTTGATGGGAAGAAAATTTGATTCTTCTGAAGTTCAACGTGATATTGAAAATTTAAGTTTCAAAATTGGAAAAGCTTCCACTGGTTTAGCTCAAGTTGAAATAGAAGGAAAAGGATATTCTCCTGCTGAAATTTCAGCTTTTATTCTTCAAAAAATGAAGCAAACTGCTGAAGATTATTTAGGCGAAACAGTAACAGAAGCAGTTATTACAGTTCCTGCTTATTTCAATGATAGTCAACGACAAGCAACAAAAGATGCTGGAAAAATTGCTGGTTTAGATGTTAAACGAATCATCAATGAGCCAACAGCAGCAGCTCTTGCTTATGGTCTTGACAAAAAAGAAGAAGAATTAATCATTGTATTCGATTTAGGTGGTGGAACTTTTGATGTTTCTGTTCTTGAAATCGGTGATGGTGTATTTGAAGTAAAATCAACAAACGGTGATACTCATCTTGGTGGTGAAGATTTTGATCTTCGAATCATTAACTTCCTTGCAGATGAATTTAAAAAAGAAAACGGAATTGATCTTCGAGGTGACAAAATGGCACTTCAACGATTAAGAGAAGGTGCTGAAAAAGCAAAACATGAGCTTTCTTCTGCAATCGAAACAGACATCAACCTTCCGTTTATTACTGCTGATCAAACAGGTCCAAAGCATCTTAATATTAAATTAACAAGAGCTAAATTAGAGCAACTTGTAGATGATTTAGTTCAAGGATGTTTAGAGCCAATCAAAACTGCACTTAAAGATGCAGGCGTAACAACAAGTGATATTGGTGATGTTATTCTAGTTGGTGGAATGACTCGAATGCCAAAAATCGTTGAAGTTGTTGAAAAATTCTTTGGCAAGCCTCCACATAAAGGTGTAAATCCAGATGAAGTTGTTGCCATTGGTGCAGCAATTCAAGGTGGTGTTCTTACTGGTGAAGTTAAAGATGTTCTTCTTCTTGATGTAACTCCACTTTCACTAGGAATTGAAACTCTTGGTAGTGTGATGACTAAACTCATCGAGAGAAATACAACGATTCCTACGAAGAAAAGCCAAACTTTCTCTACAGCTGCTGATAACCAGCCTGCTGTAAGTATTCATGTTCTTCAAGGAGAACGTGAAATGGCTACTGATAATAAAACTCTTGGTCGATTTGAGCTTGTTGGTATCCCTCCTGCTCCTCGTGGAGTACCTCAAATTGAAGTTACTTTTGATATTGATGCAAACGGAATCGTTCATGTATCTGCAAAAGATAACGCAACAGGAAAAGAGCAAAAAATTCAAATCACTGCTGCTAGTGGTCTTTCTGATCAAGACATCGAAAAAATGGTTAGCGAAGCAGAGCAAAATGCAGAAGAAGACAAGAAGAAGCGAGATCTTATTGACGTAAGAAATCAAGCTGATTCTATGGTTTACCAATGTGAAAAAGCACTTACAGATGCTGGTGATAAAGTTTCTGCTGAAGAAAAAACAGAAACAGAAGCTGCAATCACAGAATTAAAAGAAAAATTAGAAAATGAAGATGCTGATGTTGATGGACTTAAGGAATCTCTTGAGAAATTAACTCAGGCTTTCCATAAAGTTTCTGAAACTCTTTACAAGCAACAAGCGGAAGAAGCCGCAGCTCAGGCTGGTGGTGCTGAAGCAGGTGCTGGTGCAGATGACGCTTCTAAAAAGAAAAAGGATGGTGATGACGATATCATTGATGCTGACTTCGAAGAAGTTAAGTAAGTAATTCTTTGTTTATTGTTTTTTCAAAAGCTAAGTGGTTATAAAACCGCTTAGCTTTTTTGACTTCCTTGACCCAGACTCTGCAACAGAGGAGATAGCTTTGTCCAAACGTGACTATTATGAGGTTTTAGGAGTTTCTAAGTCGGTAACTCCTGAAGAACTCAAGAAAAAATACCGAAAAATTGCTTTAAAGTTCCATCCAGATCGAAACCCAGACAATCCAGAAGCAGAAGAAAAATTTAAAGAAGCTTCAGAAGCCTACGAAATTCTTTCTGACCAAGAAAAGAAAAGCCAATATGATCAATTTGGTCATGCAGGTTTAGGCAACGGAGCTGGTGGCGGAAACCCATTTGGTGGCGGTGGAAGTGGCTTTGGCGATATTTTTGGTGATGTATTCAGCGAGTTTTTTGGTGGTAGCGGTGGAGGCGGCGGTAGAGGTCGATCTACAGGTGAACCAGGTTCTGACCTTCGTTACAATTTAGAACTTACCTTTGAACAAGCTGCTTTCGGTCATACTACAGAAATTGAAATTCCACGACTTGAAACTTGTTCACCATGTGGTGGATTAGGGGCTAAGTCTGCAAGAGATATTGAAATTTGTTCTGTTTGTCAGGGAAGTGGTCAACAGCGAATTCAACAAGGCTTTTTCAGTGTTGCGACTACATGTAGTCGTTGTCAAGGTCGAGGGAAAATCATTAAGCAACCATGTCCTACTTGTTATGGTCGTGGTCGAACAACTCAGCGGAAAAAGCTCAAAGTAAATATTCCAGCAGGAATATCTACTGGTTCAAGAATTAAAATGACGAATGAAGGTGAGCATGGTTCCAATGGAGGCCCTGCTGGAGATCTTTATTTAGTTGTTACAGTTCTAGACCATCCAATTTTCGAAAGAGATGAAGATGATCTTTTCTGCCAAGTTCCAATCAGTATCACACAAGCCGCTTTAGGATGTGATATTGAAGTTCCTACATTAGAAGGAAAAGCTAGATTAACAATCCTTGCAGGAACACAAAACAATCGAATTTTCCGATTACGGAACAAAGGAATTGCTCATCTTCGAGGCTCAGGAAGAGGTGATTTACACATTCGAATTCTGGTTGAAATTCCTACGAACTTGAACAAAAAACAACGAGAGTTGTTAGAAGAGTTCGCAGCCATTTCAGGCGAAGATTCAACACCAATGAAAAAATCTTTCTTTGATAAACTATTCAAATAAGATTTTTGTAAGAAATTAAAAAGGCCACTTATTAATAGTGGCCTTTTTTTTTGCGTTAAATTTTTAGCTCCAAAATAAGTAATCATTATATAACTACTTAGAGTTACACCCTAAGAGTTTATTTT
The DNA here is from genome assembly GCA_051275585.1 of bacterium. Taxonomy (GTDB): domain Bacteria; phylum SAR324; class SAR324; order XYD2-FULL-50-16; family JBNMNM01; genus JBNMNM01. The sequence continues at coordinate 5,853 of JBNMNM010000101.1, forward strand.
TTTACTGCTTATAAATTGCCTAGATTTATCAAATAACTTACACTAGAAATACTCTTTTCGTTGACTTCATTTGGTCAAGTTCTTAGACTCTACCCAAATTAATGATTGTCTGCCTAAATTAATGCTTTATTGCCCGCTCTAATAATGAATAATTTTACATTTAATGCTGAAGACGAAGATTTTTTACTCGACCTTGAAGAGAAAGTAATTGTTTTTATGAAGACAGAAGACCCAGAACTTGAGTTAGAGTCAAGCAATTCATATTATAGACGATTAACTCATAAACTTGCGGAAGGGTTTAAGTTAGATTCTCGTTCGGAAGGAGATGGAAAAAAGCGTTATATCGTTTTAGTAAAAAATGAAAAATCTGTTACTCCTGATAAAAAAATAGTCACAAACCAAAAAGTTTGGGATTTCGGAGCTAGAGAATTTTTAGTTAAAAAAGCCGCTGATGGATGTGAAGTCTATTTAGGAAAAGATGGATCAATTGGAGTTTATGAAGAAGGAACTCCTTTTATTGATAAAAAAATTATATATACTGGTGCTATTCGAATTCAAAAAAATAAAATTATCGAATTCAATTCACCAGAATGGTAACTATTTTATTTTAAAAATAATAAAATTGCTCCGTTACCTCCCAAAAATGACGGAGCCCATTGAAAGCGATTAACAGTATCAGCACTATTCCGCTCTAACCAATTCCATACACGATCTCGTAGAATCGCCCCCTCACTTCCAGAATGAAGCCCTTTTCCTGTAATAATTAAAATCGCATCTAATTTTCTTCGACTTGCATACAAAATGTAATTTTGAACCTTTGAAATTGCACTACTACTTGTTTCACCATGCAAATCTAAACGATCATCAGGTTCAAAATCTCTTGGAATATAGCGTTTTTTCTTTTTCTGATTTGATAAATCTTGAAATTGTCGGTCGTCCTCTTTTGGAGTATACCGAACATTAACATCAGGGAATGGAGCATTTCGATAATCCTCTTCAAAATTCTTTTTTCCTTCAAAAGGAATCACTCCTGTTTTTTCCATGAGCTGTTCAAATAACTCATCCTTTTCTGATTCATCAAATTCAGACTTCTTTTTTTTCTTCATATTTTGCCTACTAACTCCATGATGGTATGATCATCTAATACATCTAAACTAGTGAAGAGACTAGTTTCTTTTACTCTCCGTTGAAGGCGGTATGTCTTTGGAATTTGATCATTTGCGACTCCCTCTCTTAGCAAGGTAATATAGATAAAATCTTGCACCAAATCAACCCATGTTGGATCAATATTTCGATGTGACATATGCCATTTTTCGACAATTTCATCATCTAAGAAGAAATTTCCTGTTCGTAAATGATCTGCAAGAACACCTATAAACTCATTCCAATAAAATGAAAGTAGATGAGTTAAATTTTCAGCATCATCAAAAAAGAAACGAGCTGAACCTTCTAATAATTTTTGATTACATCCTTCTTTAATTTTTAATGGTGATTCATCTTTATCATCAGCATGTTGAAAAAGAGCAATCACTAATTCTAACAATGCCGTTTGAATAAAAGCTGGACGTAATAATGCTACTTGTAATGTGGGAACTAATAACTTATTTAATTTTGCATACTGAATAAAGTGACTATTTGTATCAACTTGTTTGTTTGCTAAAAAAGCTAAAAATGATTGAAGTTCCAGTTGAAACATATGGTAATTAACCATTTCCTCTTCATCTTCGTTCTGACTCCATCGAATCTCAAAATGATGTTTAGGAGGAAATAAACTGTCAGGATCAATTAAATCTTCTGAAGAAGTTTCTTCTGTAGTTAATAATAAAACATGACTGTTTGATAACTGCTCAGAAGAAAATGGAAGATTATGACAAAATAAAAATATACTCTGATTAAGAGCTATACTTTCACCTTTTGTAGAGGCAAAAGAACAGTTATTAAAAACAGACGTAATAATACTATGCTCAAAAATAGAACCATCAAAAAGAACAGAATCAAATTTAGATCCTGATAAACGAGTATGCGAAAAATCACAATTTAAGAATGCGACATATTCATCTTCCATTGAAATAATATTTAGAATCCGAAATTTTGAACCTTGAAAATTGCAATGGTCAAAAGTAGAGTCATCAATAATTCCATAAGAAAAATCAATTTTTTCTAAATTAAGATTTTTCCAAACTTGTCCTTGAATCTGAATTCCTCGTAAATCAACTAACTCATCATTTGTAACTGAAATATTATTTAAAATATTTCGCTCTCCAGACTCAAGTTCTTCGAGAACCTGACTTTGCAGATTTTCATAATCCCATCTTTGACGTAACAACGATTTTATGTCATGAAGAACCGCTTTTTTTTCATCAATGGTTTCGGCTTGAATAAAGTCTTCAAACTGAAGTTTTTTCGCTTGCTGAGTAAGTTCTTGAAAGCTTTCAAGTCCTTGGTTCACCATATTTTCCTCACATTTTTTAAGTGGGCTTTTTCGAATGAAAATTTCCGTTATTGGTTATGGTAAAATGGGGCAATTGGTTGCCCAAGAAGCAAAGAAAAAAAATGTTTCTATCCAATCAATTATTGACCCTCATCATCCTGACGCTACACATAAAACTTTCAGTAAAGAATCAATGGAAGGGGTTGATGTATGTATCTGTTTCACTCAACCAAATGTAGCTATACAAAATATTGAACAGGCTTGCGAGTGGAAAAAGCAAATTGTTATGGCAACCACTGGTTGGGTTGATGAAATGGAGCGAGTTCGTGCAATGATTAAAGAGGCAGGAATTGGAATGGTTTACTCTTCTAATTTCTCTTTAGGAGTAAATATTTTCTTTAAACTCCTTGAAAATGCA
>JBNMNM010000102.1:0-8693 GCA_051275585.1 bacterium
TAAGGACGAAAACATCCGTTTAAGTGCAGCTCAGACCATCATTAACTCAACTAAATAAATTAGTTGCGAAGCTTTCCTTATCTGAAAGCTAACTTTCAGATAAGGAATCAAGATTAGTGCCAGTCTAAAAAGGAATGTGAGATAATAATTTCATCCTAGTAAATCCTTTGTTTCTTCTACTATTTGGGTAAAAGCACTACTTAACTTTATAAAATTATGCTCTTTTTTTTGTTCATTTAATTTGTCTCAAAGGTTAATGACTACTTCCTTACTCTTTAGTAAGTGTTGTGTTCCAATTTCTCTTTAAGAAACCTAAATTTTCAAAAACTAGTTTTAATATCTGATTCTCCAAAATAATGAGCAGGCTTTTTCTTTGAAATAATTTTCAAAAGCCTTTAGTTTGATGAACTATTAAAATTATTTTAAACGATTATTGATAATACTAAGGTTACATAAATGGGCTTATTAACGGCTGAACTAGGAACACCTGACTTAATTATTTTGTCCTTGATTGCGATGACATTACTATTTTTAGGATACAAAATTGGATCTGTGGTTGCTTCTTTAGGTTCAAAAAAGACTCAACAAAGTATGGAGAAAGACAGTCATAATCTTCATAAAAGTCTAAAAAAAATTCTTGAGGAAGAAAAAAATCAACTGCTTACTGAACGAGATCAATTAAAAATAGACAATGAATCTCTTTCCACAAAACTTGAAGATTATCGGAAAAAGTTAGCAGGAATGGGAATGTTAAATTTCTCAGGGAACAAAAAACGAGCTGATATTTTATACTCATTATTATTGGAAAACGAAGCTCTTGAACAATTGCTTTCTGAACAAGGTGAGAAGTTAGCTACTGAACGTGAAGACTTTTTACGTCATCGACTACAAGATATTCGAAAGCGACAACGGCTTATGGCTGAAATCTTTAACGATGATACAATCAAATCTTATGTCCAAGAAGTTCTTATGGATGAGTCAAAAATGGCAGATGCAAGCGAAAATTTAGATGACGGAACAGAACAAAAATCGATAAGTACAACACCAGAGAAAAAAGCTCTCCCAGAACAATAATGAAAAACACTGAATTTGGGCTTAGATCGTAATGAGATTATTTATTCTATTTGTTTTCTTATTTACTGCTACATCTGCTCTCTTTGCAGAAGTACCAGAAAAGCAACAAGCATTTTTAAGTAGTCACTTCCATTGGAAACACCAAAGTCGTGATATTTATAAAATTCTTCGAAAGAAAGGGAACTTTGAAGTCCAAAAAAATCAGTTTCTGATTACAGGTGATCCAAAGCTAAAAGATTTTGCTGAGAAATTTTTACCTTTTTTAGAAAAAGCAAAAAAATACTTAGCCGATGAATATCAACTGACTTCAGGGAAAGAAAACTTTTGGATTCCATTAATCTCAGAAGAAAATGCGAAAAACTTGAATTTCAATATTCAAGTGGAAGCAAAACGTCCTTTTCAGCTCAATTTTCCACTTGTTGTTTCCTTAAAAGAAAAACCTGATGATGTTCTTAAAAGTTTTGCTATGTTCAATTTGCTTCATGCAGTTTTGCGAGCAGAATTAGCTTTTGGGAATGATAAACGATTGCCTTTTAGTAGCCATGCATATCGTTTTGTTGATGGAATGGCAGGTTTTTTAGCTCTTGAAGTATTTCAAAACGTTCTATCTGCTCCAACAAAACCCTACCTGAAAAACTTACAAATCAAGCACGCAAAAGAAGTTGTTAGCCGAAAATATTCATCTCAACAGATTCTTGCTCAAAATAAAGGAAATACAAAAAGTGCTTTTTATAGCGATTTCTATCAATTCTTAGCAGGATTAAATCTTTCTAAAAATAGTGAAAGTGCAATTCAAAAATTCCGAAAAGATTCATCTGCCAAAAGCATTGAAGTCTTTAGTGCAATTGGAAAAGACAAGATCAAGGTTTTAATCAAAGGATTGTCTGAAAATGGTTGGAGAGTAAATGCAGGCAAAGATAGTTTTTGTGAAAAATTTGTTCAGGTGAACTGTAACAAGCCTTTTATTGATGGAACACGAGCTGATATTTTATTAGTTAAGAAAACCAAAAAGAATTTTGCAAAATGGTTAGAAGGAACAGAAAAAAATCAGCCCAAAAAAAGAATTAGTGGAGAATCAGATCTTCCTGCTTATGCTGATTATGGTTTTGATTTTCCTAGAGTTGGTGGAGCCAATGAAGTTACATTTGATTTGGGTGTTCGTGGTGATAGCTTAAAAATTCACTCTGAACAAATGCTTGATGATGAACTAATTCAAACTACTGGAATTAGTTTAAAAATAGGGTTTCAAGATGAATCAAACAAAATGATGATTCATACCTTTTATAGTTTTGGTCAAAAAGAATCTGATGAAGAAATGACCATTAGCAGTACGACTTACCAAGTTCCTAGAACCATTACCCATAATGAAATGTTGATTGGAACTCGTGTAATCAAACGTGGATTTCAGTCAAATTGGGTTAATGAAACAGGAATTTATTTTTACTGGAACCGAGTCCAGTTAGAATGGGATACTCGAAACATTACAGGAAGCACACAAGACACAGAGTATATTCATCGCAGTTTCATCATGGCTAATTGGCAAAATTATAATGCTTGGAAAGTAGGTGGATTTTTAGATATTGGGTTGAACACTGATTTCATGATTGGTGGTGTGAATCATTCAGGAAGTGTTGCTTTAATTAAAGATGAGAAATTTAATAAAGATACATCTCATTTTTCAATGGGAACCAATATTGGTCCTGAAATTCGAATTACCTTGCCTTACCTTCAAATTCGAATTGGTGGAAGTATTGAGTATTTATGGCAACCATTCAACAATGAAGGTGGAAATAGTAGCACTAGTGATAATGAAATCAATGCTACTCAACGAAGCCAAAAAGCATACGCAACAATTGAAATTCAGTTATAGTTCTTTGATTTATTTGAGTTCATGATGATAAAACTTTGTTCCATTATTTTTTATATTTTCTTTTTATTTGGTTTGACCAGCGTAGCTAATGCTGATGCTTTAGGTGATTTGCTTGGAGGTTCATTGCGATTGTCTTCGCAAGCTTCAGCTCATGCATCCTCAAGAGCATCAAGTAAAGCTTCTGGGAAAGTATCAGCAAAAGCATCAGCAAAACTTTCAGAGTCTTCTTCAGAAGCATCTTCAGAAGCATCTTCAGAAGGAACAACACGAGGATCATCAAGAAGTAATAATGTTGTGGTGATTCAGCAAAATAATGTTTATCGTACTGGTGGAACAGGAACGGCTGTTACAACTTCAAGTAGAAAAAGCTCAAAACCAACAGGTCGAGATCAAAGTGAGACAATTGGAACAACAACTCAAGAAGGTCGTCCACAACAAAACATTCCACAAGATAGTGTTGGAAAAGCAAATTTAGTTCGAGCTGATTTTATTCGTTCCAATTTGCGTAAAATAAAACAAGAAGCAGCAAGAGGATACGGTTCAAAACTAGATGTAATTGCTCAATTATATTATTGTGAGCGAGGTGATTCTACTCGTTTTCAGCATTTCATCCAAAAAAAATATCGACGAGTTTTTCGTTATTCGACTCCAAGTTTAATTTTAAATGAATTAAAATATCTAATTGCCTTCTATTCTTTCTCAATTCCTACATGTCATCCTTAAGCAAATAATCTGGCTAAACTGTTTTTTATGTTATTTGCTTCTATTCGAATTTGTTTAATTCTAGTCCTTTTTTCCTGCTTTTTTTACAGTCCCTTAAGTTTTGCAACTGAAAAAGGAATTGCTCGTTATTGGGTTCAACAAGCATATCATCAAGAATTGTGGAAAAAGCAATATTGGAGACGTTTATTCCATGTATCACGCTCTTTTTATTCTTTTGAAGGTACAACTGAAATTCGATCAAATCATTTTTTTCTAAGTAAAGACAGAAGTATGAAAAATGAACTGATTAAGTCAGTTCGAGCTATCTTTTTACCTCCTCAAAAAAATCATAATACACACTTTTCTTGTCGCTTTATTGCTCGTGCCACATGGTTGATTGAAACGCTAAAAATTTCAAAAAGTGATTTACCCACAATTCATTGTAACGAGTTTTATCGCTGGGCTAACTTAGGAAGTATTCAAGGAATTCAAGTTCTTTTTTCGGGGCCTCAATTGGGTAATCCTGCAACCTTGTTTGGTCATCCATTACTTAGAGTTCGCAGAAAGTATAAAAACCAATTTAAACAGCTTCAAGTTCTTGATGATACAATCAGCTTTGGTGCTATTATTTTTAACGATGATAATTTTGTTTGGAAAGGAATCACAGGGAAATACCAAGCTTTTTATCAAGTTGAAGAGTTCCATAAATTTAAGAAACTATATGCTGTTTATGATAATAGGGAACTATGGAGTTATGATCTAAAGATTTCAAAAAAAGGAATTTTTCGATTGATGGCTCATTTATGGGAAATCACCAATATTGGATTTGATTACTACTTTTTTAAAGCAAACTGTTCCTATCGATTGGCGGAACTTTTAGAAATTGCATATCCAAAACGAACGTTGATTCCAAAGTACTCTTTAACATATTTACCGCTTGAGATTTTTTATTCGATTCTTAATTCAAAAAATCCTAATATTTTAAAAAGGATTGAATATTTGCCGTCACAAGGAATGCTTTTAGAGTGGAAAATTAAATCTCTTTCTGATTCCTTACGAACAGTATTTGATGATACACTAGATGATTTTTCAAAGATAAAATCAAAGCAATTTAAAGCTCTTTCAAAAAGTAACCAAGCCATTCTTCTTGATACACTTGCCGAATATAAAGATTTTGAAATTTTGCACTCAAAGAGAAATCAAATAAAACCAAAAACTGTAGTTTTAGAAAAACAGTGGAATGAATTAATTCTAAAAAGGACAGAGTATCCACCAAGTAAAAAATATAACTTAAAAAAAATAGATTTTCCTTTTTACCCTCATCAAGATTCAGAACGTTCTATTTTTGGTTATTATCAAAATAGCGAAGAAGAACAAGGAATTGAACTTTCTTTTTTTCATCATAACTTTGCAGGACAAAGAGGACTTAGTTATCTTCCAAATTATCAACTAGTGGGATTTTCTGGAAAAGTAGAATACGAAGAAGAAATTTGGAAAGTAGATCAATTTTCTGTGATTAAATATAACCATATCAATGAATCAGCAATATCTCAGAAGTGGTTTCAGGTTTGGATGAATGGAACATTGGAATACAATGATAATCTTTGGAATGAAGAAGAGCAAAAGCACTGGCAAACTGATTTTGGAATTACATGGAATTTATGGAGTAGTCGTAACTTTGATCAATATTCATATTTGATGAGTAATTTATTTTTTCAAGAGAATGGAATTCGAGGTGGTTTTATTCAGGTAGGAGTTATTTTTCTACCATTCCAGAAAACAGGAGTTCATCTGTATTATCAAAACAAACAGCAGGTTCAGCCTAATCAACAAGAAATAAATAGAGGAGTAATTCAGATAACTCAACGCTGGAGAAAAAATTGGGAAATTGCTTTTTTCAGTGAATACCAGAGTCAAAAATGGATACAAGAAACGAGACTTCGGTTGCGGTGGTAAGGTTATAAAAATAAAAAATTATGTTGGGTTTAGAAGAAATACTAAAATAATAAAAGAATAGCTCCTTCTCCCTGAGGGAGAAGGTTGGGATGAGGGGGAATCCTTAAATTAGAAGCCCTCACCCTGTCCCGCAAGCGGTAGAGGGGACGAAATTTTAAGGGATGGAGAATTTGCAGTATTTATTAGATATAATTTTTAGTTTAATGATAATTAAAGATTATAATATTTTTTAATATTTTGATAAAGTAATGTATAGGTAAATATGAAAAAGCTAATATTTTATGCAAGGAAGCTTCGTTTTAATTCTGCAGATGTAGAAAGAAAATTATGGTCAAAGTTAAGAAATCGGCAAATAGAAGAAACTAAGTTTAGAAGACAATACCCTATTGAAAATTTTATTGTTGATTTTTGTTGTTTGGAAAAGCATCTAATTATTGAGTTAGATGGAAGTCAACATGCAAGCTCTGAAAAAGCGAAGGATTTGGTTCGGGATCAAATTTTATTAGAAAAAGGATATATTGTTCTTCGTTTTTGGAACTCTGAGATAACTGGCAACCTTGAAGGAGTATTGATTAAAATTCGTGAATATTGTTTAAAAGCCTCATTAAGCTAATTAGTTAGGATGTATTTTATTATAATGAGGCTTTTATTGAATGTTAATTTTCCTTAATTTTTTTAGAATCTGCTACTTCTGTAGTGATTCTTTTTAATTTTATGCTTTTGTAGAAAGGAGTTTTCATAGGACCTTCTACTTTATCCAGTTTTCCGCTTTTAGCATTTTTTAATTGCTCAGTTAGATTTGCACCAACCATTTCATCTGCTTTTCTTTTTGCAGCACTTTCAGATTCATCTTTTTTCTTTTTAAATATAATCTGATTCCATAAGCCTTGAATGTTATTTTTGAGTACTGTTTTGTAAATCGCTCCAACTTCTCCAGACATTTCTTGGAAAGACATATTATCTAATCTGTTTGCTAACTTTCGTTGCAGTGATTGACTTTGTTTGTCTTTTTTACTGTCATCTCTTCTTTTTGACTTGACTACCTGTACTTCAGCTAAAGCCCATTCATCTGCGGCTTCTTTGCTTTCAAAGTTTTCCTTTGTTGATTCAAGGATAGATTCTTTTGTTGGTCGATTTCTATAAACTTCAGCCGTCCAAGTAGTATCATTTTTTGTGAGTTTGCATGTGTATCTTTTCTTCTTCATTGAGTATCTCAAAAAGGAAAGTCAACTATCCATATAATCAAACAAAAAGTAAAAACTAGGATAGAAATTGAAAGATGGAAGACCATATTTTCTAATCTATGTCAAAAGCAATCTATTATAGGACGTAGATTGCAAAATTCTAAAAAAAAATGAATCAAGTTAACTTTGAAATCTAAACTCATCTAATAGGATCACAGATATCTTTGCCTCTATTTCTTCCATGGTAACAAAATCCAAAAGCAAGAACCCTCTCCTTCTGTTGAAATAACTCCGATTTGTCCGCCCATACGTTCTGTTAATGTTTTTGTTATATGTAATCCAAGACCAGTTCCGATAATAGAAGAATCCTCAGCTAAACGAGTAAAAGGATCAAAGATACGTTTTATTTTTTCTGAAGCAATCCCAATACCTGTATCTTTCACCCATATTTTTAGACCAGTTTTACTGAATTCTGTTGTAAGATGAACCTCTCCTTTTTTTGTATATTTTGCTGCATTGGAGATGAGGTTTTCTAAAATGCTTTCTAGATCATCTTGAATAGCAAACACAGGATCTTCTTGAGGTATCAGGTTACTATGAATGAGTACTTCTGGCTGAAATAAAGATTTTAATTTATGGAGACTATTTTCTATAAATTGATTCACTAGAAGAGGCTGTAGGTTTATGACGGGCTTTTTTCCTTCAGTTTGAGAAAACTCTAAAATCTGATTAGTTAACTTTCCTAGTCGTTGCATATTCTCATCAACAATATCAAGAAAAGTAGTTTGATCTGCTGTTGGAGGAGTACACTTAAGTCCATTTTGTAAAAAGCGAATGTAAGGTCTTATTGCAGTAATTGGAGTACGCAATTCATGAGTGATGAATTGGTAGAAATCCTGCTTTTCCTGCATGATATTTTCTAACTGTAACTGTGTATTTTTTAGTGTGGTGTTTTTTTGTGTAACTTCATTCAAAGCAGAGTGTAATTCCTCTGTACGAAATTGAACCTTTTGCTCCAACGAAGTATTTAATATTTTTAATTCATCAATCAATAAAAGGTTTTTCTGCTTCAGTTCAAAAACTTCTAACCCTCGTTTTACTGTAATCCGTACATCTTGAACCTTGATAGGTTTTTTTAAATATTTATAAATTTGTCCTTCATTGATTGCCTCTATCATTGATTCAGAATCAGTATATCCTGTTAAAATAATTCGAATTGCATTAGGGAAAATGGAAATACTTTGTTTTAGCAATTCTACACCAGTACACTCAGGCATTCGCTGATCGGAGATGATCATATGAATTTCTGCTGTTTTTTTGTGATTTTGAGCTAACTCTAGAGCTTCTAGTCCATTTTCTGCTGACAAAAGATTATATTCATTTTGTAAAGCCATCGTGAGCATATCCAAATTGCTTTTATCATCATCCACAATAAGAATTGTATAATGTTTAGAAGAAGGCTGACTCTTATTAAGATTTTTAAAAGCGGTTTTATTGATCTTCAATGACATGAATCTTCTTTCCAAGAAAGGAGTAGTTTAACGTGGATCTATTTTAGATTTAATTAAAATAGGTAATTGTATTTTGATTGAGAAATTTTAAATAGTTTTTTTGTTATTCAAGTGTTTGAGTAATGGGAAGAAATACGGAGATTTCTGTACCAACTCCATCAGTAGATTCAACTTCAATTCTTCCTTTATGTTTTTTGATTATTCCAAAAGCAATTGACATTCCTAAGCCTGTGCCCTCTTTGACTCCTTTTGTCGTAAAGAATGGCTCAAATATTTTTTGTTTTATTTCTTCCGTCATTCCACATCCATTATCTTCAAAACGAATGACTACAAAATCATTTTCCATTGCTGTTCGAATAGTCAGGGTTCCAGAAAATGAGTTATTTGTTGTCTGAT
>JBNMNM010000103.1:0-8682 GCA_051275585.1 bacterium
TACCCTTCAAACGGTTTTTCCAACGTTTTTTCGAATTGTTGAAAAATAGGTTCAATAGGTAATGTTATTCCTTCAATTCCTAAATTTTCTAATAAGATTTCAGAATGTGAAATACTTCCTTCACTAGAAAACTTAGATGGCATCATTACATTAAGAACATTCTCCTTTCCAAGAGCATGTGCCGCAACAACGGCTGTAATGGCTGAATCAATTCCTCCTGAAAGTCCTAATAAAACTTTTTTGAATCCACATTTGTGAACATAGTCTCTAGTTCCTAAAACTAAGGCTCTCCAAATTTCTGATTCAGGAGTAAAATCATCTTCTGCAACATTAGTTTCTAAAGAATCTAAATCACAAACAATAAAACTTTTTTCAAATCCTTTTGCTCGAACAAGAACTTCTCCAGAAGCAGAAATCACAGAACTTCTGCCATCAAAAATAAGGTCATCATTTCCACCAATTTGGTTCACATAAACAAAAGGGACTTGATGTTTTTGAGCCAATTTTTTCAGCATACTTTCACGAACTTGTTGCTTTCCAACTGTAAAGGGAGATGCTGACAAATTAATGACACAATCCACACCTTCTGGAACCAAATTATCTAAAGGATTAACTTGATAAACGGGAGCATTTCCAAACTGTTTATCATTCCAAATATCCTCACAGATTGTTACTGCAATTCGTTTTCCTGCAAATTCTAAAATTTCTAGTGATGGTGTTGGTTCAAAATACCGAGCTTCATCAAACACATCATATGTTGGAAGTAGTGACTTATAAAACTCTTGTTGAATTGCTCCATCAGCAAGTAAAACCGCAGAGTTAAATAGAGGCTTTTGGTTTATAGCCTCATTTTTAATTGCTGTTCCTACTAAGATTGCAGGTGCATCTTTTGTTGCTAAAGCAATTTTTTCTAAATGCTCTTTTGCTTGTTGAATAAAATTTGGAATCAGCAACAAATCTCGTGCTGGATAACCTAATAAAGCCAACTCAGAAGTAATACACAAATCAACATTTTGTTCTTTTGCTTGCTGAATTCCATCAATAATTTTTTGTGTATTTCCTGCTAAATCGCCAACAATATAGTTTAGTTGTAATAAAGCAATTTTCACGTTTCCTCAAAGTAATCAAATTAGTAATCAACAGGCTTTTTTAATAGTGAGTTAATAATTTTAGCTAAATTATCAACATTTCCACCTGCCTTAATTGATCCCTCAATAATCAAAGTTGGTGTTCCAGTTACCTTAAAATCTTTAGCATAAGTTTTGCCATAACGAATCGCATCTAAGATAGAAACACTATCTTTCTTTTCTTCATATTCTTTTTTAAGACCAACTTGATTAGCAATAAAATTAATTACTTGAGGATTGTTAATTTCACGGATTCCTGAATCAAATACCGCAGTAAAAATAAAATCTTTTGTTTCTTCTGCTTTTTTATCACTTGTTGCTTTTGCGATATAATATAACTTACTTGGATTAAGTCCAGACCATCCAATTGGATAACTAACAAGTTTAATTTTATTTCCAAATTTCTTTTTTAGTTTTTTTACTGCACTGTTAAAATTAAAACAATGTGGACAAGTAAAACTAAAAATTTCAACAACTCTTACTTGGTCTAGTGATTTTTCAGCAGGAAGTTTTCCAACTCGATCAAAATGTCCTTCAATTCCAGCAGAAGCTAAAATAGGGAAAAGAAAAAGTGTAACTAGGATCATCAAAATTTGTTTTTTCATTATTTCACCTTATTATGTTTGATTTTTTGCCAATATTTTTTGAATGAAAATGATGGGGAGTGAGATCCCATATGGCAAGTTTTACAAGTTGCTTCTGTTACCTTTTTACGAACTGTTCGTTTTTTAGGATCAATATGATTATCCTTCATGCTACCATGACAGTTTTCGCACTGAACAGAAGTCAGATGAGGTGTTATTTTCTCAGAAACAAAACCACGATTCTGAAAGCCTACGGTATGACAAACAACACACTCAGGATCAAAATTCTTTCCTATTTTTTTGAGTGTCTTCCACGCACCAGCATGTCTACTTGCTTTCCAAACCTTTGCTTCTTTTTGGTGGCAATTTACACAAGTGCTTGCTCCCTTGTAAATTGATTTTTTACGAGCATTTTTCTTTAAAATAAATTGCTGAAAAAATAGGTTTTTTACGGAAGCATTATATTTTTTAAAAATTGGTTTCCAATATTTTGCATCTGGAAATTTTGAACTAAGCCATAAAACCTTAGCTGTTTGATTCAAAGGAATTTTTTGTGCATTTGCTTGGAATACTAAAACACCTTGATTTTTTACAGGAGGAACAAAGTACTTTTGTCCTTTTTGTACAAAAGATAACTTTTGCTTTTCTTCTTGAGTTGCTTCATTGGCCACAAAAATAAATTGAAATTGTTTACTTTTCTGAATAATTGCTAACTCTTCTTTACTTCCTCGAAACAATAAAAACTTTTTTTGCTTTTGAGATAACTGCTTCACTGTTTTTAAAAATTTTACAGTAGAACTAAGGTAAGTACTTTGATGAAGTCCTTTGCTTAAATACTGAGGAGATAAATAACCAAAAATTTCAATTCCTGAAACAATCCTTTTTGCTTTTGTAGAAGGTAATTTTTTCTTCAGATTGGTCAAAACATAAGGAAGAGGTAATCGTTTAAAGATTTTTGAACCTTGAGCAAATTCTCTAGGGCTAGGAAGAATTGCTGATACTTTATTTTTTAGAAAATATTGTTGAAGAATTTGATTTTTTAACTTTCCTTGAGCTGTTGGTTCTTGTGCAAAATTCCCTAAATCAAACCAAACTAAGGATTTTTTTTTCTTCTTTATCTGTTGAAAAAAAGTACTCGCACGTTCAACACCGCCTAAATCACCTTCTTCAGAACATCCACAAGGTTTAATTTCTCCTTGAATATTTCCTGTGATTAAATATTGAGTTTGAGCAGTTGCAAAATTAGAAAAAAGAAAACAACAAGCTATTGTAAAAAAAATTTTGAGTAGTTTTATCATTTAAAATTTTTATGGTTAATGTTTAATAATTCATCAATTTCTAAATAACTTCGATCATTTAACCAATCAGGAGCAACAATACCATGTGTTGTTTGGTAAGTAGTCTCAATCATATTTTTAGGATGGAAATGTCCTATTAACAATAAATCTGGCTGAAATTGCTCATAAACATAAGTGACAAATTGAGTCCATTCTTTCATTGGAAAATCTAAACGAAATCCTTGATTTGTTTGTTTGAATTTTTCCTCTGTTTTAAACATAATTTTTTTAACTTGCGATGAAGGTAGACAACCAATTCCAAATCGAAACCATTTACTTTTAATAATTTTTCTCCAGCGAAGATATTGTAAATCTTTGCGATTCACTAAATCACCATGATTCGCTACGATTTTTTTTCCTGCAAAACCTATTTGATAATAATGATGACTAATAATATCAAATGGTAATGAATAATTATCAGGACTGTCTGTTGCTGTTTTTTCAGGTAAAAAAATGTCTCGATTTCCAACAATCAAATCAATTTTTCCTCCTTTTTTTCGATACTCTGCAAATACATCTAACATTCTTTTTGTTTCAGGTTCCCAATATTTAGGAACACCTGCCCAAATATGAAATAAATCTCCAAGAAACAAAATTTGATCTTCTTTAGGATTCAATGTTTCAATAAAGGTTTTCATTCCTTCAAAATCACCATCTCGCATCCCTAGATGCGGATCTGCAATCACAATTATTTTTTGGCTCATTTGGTAAGGTTCTTGCTAGTATTTTTAATCTTAATGGATAATTAGGAATTCTTTAACCGCCTTACTGTTTTCCTTCTGATTTGTCTAGAAACAATAGCCGTTTAAGTGAGTTGTTAAAAGTATGGTATTTTTAAAAAAATGTACTCTGTTTTTACTTAGTTTTGAGTTAATTTTTTTCCTTTTTATTGGAGAAAAAATAGCATTTGCAAGTTATTCATTTGAAGAAACTCGCTTAAAAATAATTGATACGTTAACAGCAAAACAAGTTCCTAAAAAACAAGTTCGGTTTGCAATTCTATACCAATCAAAAAATCAAGAACGGATTAAGAAGCAAGTAAACTTAATCCAAGTTAAAAAAAATTATGCTTATGAAATGCTAAAAACATTTCAAGTAACTGATCCTGTAATTACTCAAGAAATTTTTTCACTCAACAAACTTAAATTTAGTGAATTAAAAAACGATCAAAATGTAATCAATCAATTTTCAGATCGTTCTGGAAGTACTCACCTGATTTTGGTTCAGCTTGAAATAACCAATAATGTACTTCATGTAAAATCAGAATTAGTTAGCAGAAACAAAGAAGTTCTTACAACAGTTACTCAACTATTCACACCTCAGAAAATTGAACAAACGTCAACAAGTCATAATAATAATCAAACTCAAACAACACAGCAAATAGTAACTCCTCAAAAAGCATCACCACCACGAGTTATCTTTAAAAGTTCTCAAAATGATGCATGGATGTTTTTTGCTCCTACAGCCCTATTAATTCCAAGAACCCAAGCTGTAGAAGGAACAATTTGGTTAAAAAACTTAGCTGATAGTGATGTATTACCAAAAAATTTCCGTTATCAAGCTCGATACTCTATTTATGAATTTGGCTTACAAACTTACGGAACAGAATCAGGTGGTCATCATTCAAGTTATAGTACTCTTAGTTTTCAACCTATTAATGAAGAAGTATTACCATTCTTTTTAAAATTAGGGGTTCGAGGTCGATTATACTGGGAAGAGACAAATTTAGAATTAAAAAGTGATGATCAAGAGACAGAAGATAAAAATGATGAACGAAATAACGTTTCATTTTTTGCTTCTATTTCAATAAAAATAAAAAGTGTTGGTCTTCTTCTTAATACCTACTTAGACAATCAAACCTTTAGTATGGGAGCCAAGTTTTTACTTACCAGTAATTTAAAATTGGTTGCTGATGGAATTTATTATTATTACCCCGATGCTCCTGTAAAAGGAGATTTTGCTGGTGGTCTTGAAGTGCATTCAAAGTTTTCTATGATTTCAATTCTCTACCAACACGAAACAGAACAAGCACTACTTCGACTACAATTTAATTGGTAATCGTTCTTTTAACAGGAGATGAGATGAATATAGGATCAGATTACGGTGCAAGGAATGCAATGAGTCAATCATCTTCAAGTGCATTTAAAAATAAAAAACAAGGTGATACCTTTCTTACAGAAAATGTTAAAAAAAGTGGTGTAAAAATGCTTCCAAGCGGTTTGCAATATAAAGTATTAAAGGAAGGAGATGGAAGCAAACCAAAAGTTACAGATAAAGTAACGGTTAATTATACAGGTAAATTAATTAACGGAAAAGTTTTTGACTCTTCAATGAATAAAGAAAACCCCGCATCGTTTAAGCTAAACCAAGTAATTAAAGGTTGGACGGAAGGACTGCAAAAGATGAAAGTAGGATCAAAATATGAGCTTTATGTTCCACCACACTTAGGTTATGGAAAAAAAGGAACTGGTGGAATGATTGGACCAAATGAAACCTTAACATTTCAAGTTGAACTCCTAGGCATTGAAAAATAAACATGTTAGAACGCTGGCAGAACCTTTGGAAGGAAATAGAAACAAGTTCTGAATGGAACTCTGACCTTGTTTTTGGAAAATTACTAATCGCATATAGTGAACCTCATCGTTGCTATCACAACTTAGATCACATTCGTTTTTGTTTAAACGAATTTGATCAAGTTAAGGATCAACTAGAAAATCCACATGCTGTCGAAATCGCAATTTGGTGTCATGATGTTATTTATCACTTACGTGCTGATGACAATGAATTGCAAAGTGCTCTTTGGTTTAAATCAGAATTAGTTACAGCAGAACTTTCACCATCTCTTGTTGAAGAAGTAGAAAGTCTAATTCTTGCAACTTGTCACTCAACACCATCCCTTAATTCTCTTGATGCTCATTTTTTAATTGATATTGATTTATCAATTTTAGGAACACCTGCAAATAAATTTGAAGAATATGGAAAAAATATTCGCAAAGAATATAGTTGGGTTCCATTATTTCTTTATCGGAAAAAAAGAGCACAAGTATTAGAGTCCTTTCTGCAACACTCTTCTGTGTTTAAAACAGAACATTTTCAAAAAAAATATGAAGAACAAGCAAAGAAAAATTTAAAAAATTCTATTTCTTATTTAAAAACCTAAGTATTTAATTATAAAATCCTTTTTAATAAAAAAATCATTTTTTAATAACATTCATTTTATTTTTCGAGTAAAGTGTAAGGTAAGTACTTAGGCACAAGTAAATCAGTATTTTATATCCTTTTAAACCTTAATCTTCAAAAACTTAGCCTTAATTAAATACTGGATTACTTTATCACTATTACTTATGAACTTTTCATATATCATACAGACAATTACTCATATTCGAGAAACAGACAACCCACTTATTCTTATAAGTGGTGGGAAAGGAAAAAATGATATTCAGTATAAAAAATATTCCGATGAAGAGAAAGCTAATTACATTATTTTTAATTGTTAGCTTAATCCCAGTTATAATTGTAGGGATCTGGAGTGGGATTCTATCTAAAAATGCATTACTACAACAAAGTTATAATCACTTAGAATCCATTCGTGACATTAAGAAAAATCAGATTTTAGATTATTATCGTAGTTTGACAAAAGAACTTGAATCACTTGCAAGTACAGTTCAAACTATGCAAAGCGAAGCTCTTAAAGGTTTAACTACAATTCAAGTACATAAAAAGTCTCAAATTGAAGGTTTCTTTAAAAAACGATTTGCAGATACTCAAGTTTTAGGTTCAAATCTAACTGTAATAAATGCACTTTCTAATTTTCAACAAGCTTTTCAAAGAGAACAACGAGTTCGTGGAAGCCGTTGGAACCGAGTAAATAAACAATATGGAAAATGGTTTACTCAATATAAAAATGCTTATGACTACCTTGATTTAATGTTAGTTAACCGACAGGGAAATATTATTTACTCTGTGGCTAAAAATTCAGACTTAGGAAAAAACCTAAATCAAGGACGACTTAGAAATACAAATCTAGCACAATGCTATAGATCTGCTCGTCGGGGAACATCCATCCAAGATTTTTCTTATTATTTTCCAACAAAAAAACAGGCAATGTTTCTCTGTCAACCTATCAAAAAAGCTAATACTGTTATTGGTTTCTTAGTTTTAAGCATTGGTAAAAAAGCAACCAATGCTATTGTGCAAAATCGTGTTGGTATGGGGAAAACAGGAGAAACCTATTTATTTGGGAAGTATCAAAACCGATCTTCATTTCGTAGTGATATGTTAACAATGGGAAATGGTCGTTATAAAGTTGGAGCAAGCATTGCAAAAAATAAAATGCCACAATATCTAACTCGAGCGTTAAATGGTTATTCAGGACAAAGCAACTATATAGATTCAGCAAAAAATCCAGTTTTTGTAGTTTTTCATAATTTGAAAATACGAGGATTAAATTGGGTTATTGTTTCTAAAATGAATACCCAAGAAATTTTGGTTAAGAAAATTCAAGGTAGCGATCAAGACTATTACAAATCATATCTAAAAAAAATGGGCTATTATGATCTCTTTTTAATCCACCCAAATGGACAAATTTTTTATACTGTTGAAAAAGAATCTGATGACCAAACTAATATTTTAACAGGAAAATATAAAAATTCGAATTTAGGCGATGGTGTTCGAAAGTCGTTACAAACAAAACAAATTAGTTTTTCTGATTTTGCTCCTTATGCTCCATCAAATGGTGCTCCTGCTGCCTTTTTATCTTATCCAATTACCTTTAATGGAAAAATAACACTCATTGTTGCTATTCAAATTCCTGCAGAACGTATCAATCAAATTATGAGACTTCGTACTGGAATGGGTACTTCTGGAGAAAGTTACCTTGTAGGTTCAGATAAAAGAATGAGATCAGATTCCTATTTGGATAAAACAGGACGAAGTATTAAAGCATCATTTGCAGGAAGTATTGAACAAAACGGAGTTGATACTGTTGCATCAAGAGAAGCACTTGTAGGAAAAAAAGGAACCAAAATCATTCAAGATTATAATGGAAATGCTGTTGCATCCTCTTATACATCACTTCACTTTGGAAAAGCCCGCTGGGCAATTATTGCAGAAATTGATGAATATGAGGTTTTAGCTCCAATTCGAAAAATCACCTATACGATTCTGATTATTCTTGCCTCTATTGCTCTGATTGTAATTTTTGTAGCTCTTTCAATAGCAAATGGAATTGCTAATCCTTTAATTAAAGGAACCAAACTTTCACAAAGTATTGCAAAAGGTGATTTATCTCAAAATATTCAAATCAAACAAAATGATGAAATTGGACAATTAGCAAAAGCATTACAAACAATGGTTGCTCAGCTACGAAATATTGTAGGTGAAATTTATACTGCAAGTACTCAGGTTTTATCAGGAAGTAATCAACTTAGTGAGTCTGCTCAACTGTTATCAGAAGGAGCAACAGAACAAGCCGCATCTATTGAAGAAACATCTGCTTCTATTGAACAGATGTCATCAAACATCCAGCAAAATGCAGAGAATGCACGACAAACAGAAAAGCTTTCTCAAACGGCTGCAAATGATGCTAAAGAAACAGGCGTTGCTGTTGATAAAGCCGTTACAGCAATGCATGAA
>JBNMNM010000104.1:0-8675 GCA_051275585.1 bacterium
AATTCACCTAATTGAATGTGTTGGTTGGTAAAGGACTCATTTTTTTGATTTGGATAATGAACTTTTACTACCTTCTTTTTCCATTCAGGACGAGTTTGGAAGGAAAATAGTTCACCTTGATGAAAATTCCAACGTAACAAACCACCTTTCTGTTGTTCAATCTGATTCAACAAATTAAAAAAGAAAATTGGAAAACTATTATGTTGAAAGAAGTTTCCTTTTTTTAGATCAATATTAATCGTAATTTGATTACTTTGAATCCAAATGAGTGGTATTTTTCCTGCTTGTAGAAGAATTTTTGCTTGCTTTGGAACTTGAGGTTGAAATGCATACCAAACTAGACTTTGGGTATCAAAGCCCTCCATTAAGGAGTGAAAAGCATCAATTGAAATTCCTCGAACTAATTTTGATTTTGTAATTGATGTTGGAAACTGAATCAAAAATTGATTTTCTGAAATAGAAGCCTTTTTTTGATTGCTAATAATTAAATCAGGTTTTTGATTCGTAATTTTTGTTTGATGAACTAATGCAGAACTAAGCTTTTTAAAATAATAAGCCGCTTTTTTATTGTTAACTTGTAAGCCAATTTTTGTTTGACGAGTTTGAGGACGAACCAACGTAATATGGTTGTCATATTTTAAATTGTCATTTGGCAAAAAGAGATCAATTCGATGGATTTTGGGAGAAACAGGAATTGAAAATGGAGCTTCACTGGTTGAAAATTTAAGTTGGTATTGTCTTGTCTGTTTTGGATCTTGATTGATGACCATTTTAACTGGAATTTGTTTTTTCACTCCTCCATATTGAGCTACTACGACAAATGGTTGTTGTCCTGTTTTCCATGATGCGGCAATAAATCCAGAATTCCTACTTGCTTTCCCTACTCTTACTAACCGTGGATGTGAGGCTTTGACATTATCAGAAAAAATAAGGGTATGTTCTGGCTTGGGAACCATCGCATTAAGAATTGAGATCGAAGAAATTAAATCATGATTTGGTAAATTAATTGGATATGATTTAAGTTCTTTCTCAATTTCATCAATGGAAAGAGGGCGACCACCAAGAATCTGTGGAGTACTTCCAGATAAAATTACAGTGATTCGTGCATCCCGATGAGAATTTGCAACTTTTTTAAGATGATCTAATGTTTCTTGAAACGGTGTTTTTTCACCACCTCCACCAAGCATTGAAGCACTTCGGTCAATAATGACTCCAATATGTGGATGCTTCTTTTGTCCAATAACTTCGAATCGTGCAATGACAAGACAGAGTAGAATTACCGCAATGATTTCAAGAATCATTGGTAAAGTAATTGGTGGCTTCTTTTGCTTTGTACCTTCAGAACTAAGTCGATCTTGATCTTGCCAGAGAAATAAGGCTGAAACCTTTTTATTTTCTCCATGCAATACAAAACGATATAGAATGATGATTGCTGGTATGGACGCTAAAGCCAGTAGCCCCCAAGGGTTAATTAGATTCATCGTAAATTAACTAATCCAAGAGGGGCAAAGTGTTCACTAAGACATTTTGATAAATGATCTTTTGCCACGATTTCAATAAAGATAGCTCCACTTTGAATACAAGCGGAACGAATTCCTTCCTGCAATAAATGAAGACGTTTTAAATAACTTTTTTTAGTTTCAGGAGTTACTTGAACATGATTTTGTTCACTATTTTCTGAATCTTCTAATGTATAAAAACTTCCTTCTGTTGGATTACTTTCCCAAGGTCCTAAAACTTGAATTACAACTAATTGTGCTGTTTTCTCTGATAATTGTCTGATTACATGTTCAGGCGAATTTTTAGTCATAAAGTCTGAGATAATAATTCGTAAACCACCTGCCTTTAATTGATTCAAACATTCACGAGGTTTTTCCAAAACTAATGAGTGATTACTTTGAAACTGAATCTGTTCTGTCGAGTCACCATCTAATCTTCTAAATTCATTACCAGCAAGATAGACTCGTTGTGCTCCACCTTCAACACGACAACTCTCACGGAAAAAATGAGTTAGTTCTAATGCGAGTTCTCCTTTTCGACCATCATCAATACTCATAGAATGAGATGTATCAAGAATAATCTCAACTAGTGGACTAATTTCTTCTCGATATAGCTTCATCACAAGTCGATCACTTCGGCCATAAGCAGACCAATCAATATGGCGGATATCATCCCCTGGAACATAATCACGAAAGTCATGGAACTCAATGGAGTTTCCCATGCCTCTTCCTAAATGTGACCCATAATTTCCTTGGATATTATGGATATTATGATTCAGGATAAATTTCTGACATGCTGAAATTGCGGCATGTTGAATCTGATCCAAATTAAAAATTTGCATAGTTTACTTACGAAGTAATTTTAGATTTTCTACTAAATGCTGCACAAATAAGACCTACACTAAGTGGAAGAATAAGTCCCAAAAGAAGTTCAGATTGATCAGTATAAGATCCTTTTGAGGATGCACTTGTAAATCGCTCAATAAAATCAAGGTGAGGAAAAACTGTAAAAATTAGATTCGATTTGCTATAAAGCAACGATTCACCAAGTATGCTTCCAATAAGGCTTGTCGAAAAAACTGTAACCAAAAGCATAATAAAATAATACTTTACTGTTTGTTTTTGTTCAGAGAGCAAACTTCGTAAAAAACAACTAACACCAGTGTAATAAATAAAGTAAGCAAACTGAAATGCCCAGAGAGCAAGTATAACTTTATAAGCACTTGAACTAGGTATTTTTGATGGAAAAATAACAACAAAACTAAGTAAGCAATATAATAATGTTGGCCAATAACCATCACTTAAAATATAGGAAAATATTGTTTTTAGAGTACCTTTTTTCTCAAGTTCAATTTGTAGTCGTTTTGGAGTATGGCTAGGTTGCCCTGCCCATCCTATACAAAAAAACATTATAATTGAAGATAGTACAAAGTTAATTGCTATAATTAAATTATTTCCAGTTTTAAGAGTCCCTGTAAATGGTATAACTAGGTGGATTAAAGAGTTAATTACTACTAACAATAATAGAACTTTTTTAGGACGACGAGAGTCACGGATTCCAATTGGAGTAAGTTGCTCTGCTCCAATTGAGAGAAAAAACCAACATAATAAAAAAACACTTATACATAACCAAGCAAACAATAGAAATGCTTGGTGTGGAAAAAGTGCTTTTGCAAAAATTTTAGGAATAGTAAGAATAAATATAAATTGAGCAATACCTAAAGATCCAATTTGAAGCAAAAGAAGAGGTTGAACAATAAAAGTCAAAAATCGTGAATTTTTCAGATTAGCAGTGATTGCATTCAACATTAAAATTACACAAATTGAAAGTGATGAGGTTAATAACATCAAAATCATTGTGACTATAATTTGCAGAGAATCAATGGCTCCAAAAAGAAATGCTGCTACAATAAAAGGCCCTAAATATGAAATTAATAAAATGACTTTAAATAAAGCTGCTTGAAAACGACCAACCAAAACTTCCATTGGTCGAAGATGAGTAATTGCAATTAAATCAAAAGTTCTAGTCTGAATTTCTTCTCGTAGCTGTCTGCCTGTTCCCGCAGGTGTAATGATGGTAGAAAAAGTATAAATCACAAAATACATAATACCAAAAACAACTTTTCCTATAGAATCATTGTCTTCAATAAAGGGAATAAACATATAAGTAATCACACTTCCTAAGAGTGCTAAACCATACCAAATTGTAAAATTTTTACTTCGCAATCCCTGATAAATATCTTTTAAAAGAATAGGATTTGCATGGTTATCGAACCAATTAAAAACAAAATTACTCATTATTATTTTCTATTCTGTAATTTTCGAAAATAAATATCCTAATAGCTTTGGGATAAGTTTTTTATTAAAAGGCACATAAATTACTTACGAATTCATTCTAGACTTTCTACTAATTGCCGCACAAATAAGGCCTATACTAAACGGAAGAAGAAGTCCCAAAAGAATCTCATACTGAGATGTATGAGGCCATTTTGCGAATGCCCGCATAAATTTTTCAAGAAAAACAGGGTGAGGAAAAATTGCAAGAATTGGATTTGTTTTACGATAAAATAATGACTCACCAAGCATAATTCCAATCAGACTTGTTGAAGTAATCGTAATCAGAAGCATAATAAAATAATTCGTTGTTGTTCTATTTCGCTCAGGTAGTAATCCTCGAATAAAACAACTCAATCCAGTATAGTAAGTGAAGTAAACGAATTGAAATAACCAAAGTCCAAGAATAATTCGATAATCACTAGTAGTACGCATTTTAGATGGAAATATAACAATGAAGCTGAGCAAACTATATAATAATGTAGGCCAGTAACCATCATTAAGAATATAGGAAAAAATTGCTTTGAGTGCTCCTTTTTTTTCAAGCTCTACCTGTAATCTCTTTGGGATATGATAAGGTTGACCAGCCCATCCTGTACAAAAGATCATTATAATAGAGGATAGGATTAAGTTAATAATTGCAATTAACTCGTTTCCAGATCGAATGATTCCTATAAATGGTCGAACTAGATGAATGATGAAACTAGTTGCAATTAATAGTAAAAGGATTTTTTTAGGACGACGAGAATCACGAATTCCAATTGGAGTAAGTTGCTCTGCTCCAACTGCAAGAAAAAATCGGCATAGTAAAAAGACACTCAAACATAACCAAAGAAAGAGTAAAAATATATGATATGGAAAAATTGTTTTTGCAAACATTTTAGGAACAGCTTCAGTAATAAAGAAAAACTCACCAAAGCCTAAAAATGCAATTCCAACAAGAAGAAGTGGTTGAATAATAAAAGTTAAGAACCGAGAGTTTTGTAAATTAGCAGTAATTGCATTCAGCATTAAAATCACAGAAATTGAAAGTGATGATGTTAACAACATCAAAATCATTGTAACTACAATTTGCAGAGAATCAATTGCTCCAAAAAGAAAGGCAGCTAAAATAAAAGGTCCTAAAAATGCTGTTAATAAAATGACCTTAAATAAAGAAGCTTGAAAGCGACCAACTAAAACTTCCATTGGTCGAAGATGAGTAATTGCAATTAAATCAAGAGTTCTTGTTTTAATTTCCTCTCGTAATTGTCTTCCTGTTCCTGCGGGTGTAATAACAATAGCAAAAGCATAAGTACCAAAATACATAATACTAAAAAGAACCTTTCCTACAGAATCACTACTTTCAACAAAAGGAACAAACATATAAGTAATCACACTTCCTAAGAGTGCTAAACCATACCAAATTGCAAAATTCCTACTTCGCAATCCCTGATAAATATCCTTTAGAAGGATAGGATTTGCATGGTTATCAAACCAATTAAAAACGAAATTACGCATTGTTATCTTTTTTTCCTGTAATTTGAAGAAATAGACTTTCTAAATGTTCTTCTTGTTGATAAATTTGAGTGAAACGAATTCCAGCATTAATCACCATATTTGCAATAATTGAATCAACTGTTTCACCTGATTCATCAACTTGCCAGTAAACTTTTTGTTCATTGATGCTTACTTTTTTAGTTCCTGCTTGTTCTAAAAGAAATTTTTGTGCTTCTTCAGGAGAACTTGTCACCTCTAAAATATACCTAGAGATATGATCTGAACCAACCTCAAGCCCATTCACTCCACCATGATAGCGAAGTTTTCCTTCTTCAATAATTATAGCACTATCTACAAAATCAGAAAGTTCAGTAAGAATATGAGAGCTAATTAAAATTGTTTTTTGCTGTTGTTTTGCCAGAATTTTTAAAAGTTCTCGTAATTCAATTCTAGCTCTTGGATCAAGTCCAGCAGCAGGTTCATCCAAAATCAATACAGGAGGATTTGGAAGAAGAATTCTAGCTAAACTAATTTTTTGTCGTTGTCCTTTTGATAATACATCAACATCTTTTTGTAATAGTGGCCCCAGCTCAATGAAGTCAATAATCTGTGCAATTCTTTTTTTTCGTTCTATTGCAGATAAACGGTAAGCTCGACCAAAAAAATCAAGATATTCATTACAGGTCATATTTGGATATGCCCCATAATAATCAGGCATATATCCAACAGAATTTCTTACTTTATCAGGGTCAGTTTCAATACAATGGCCATTAATTTTTGCAGAACCATAAGTAGGGTTATCAAGGGTTACTAACATTCGAATGGTTGTTGTTTTTCCAGCACCATTAGGACCTAGAAAACCACAAATTGAACCTTTAGGGATTGAAAAAGAAAGGTCATCAACAGCCATAAACTCACCAAATTGGCGAGTTAAATTATTTACTTTAATCATTTTTAATAGACCCCAACAATTTCATATTTTCCCTCGTCTAATTCACGATAGCTTTGTGACAAAATAAAGTTTTCTTTATCAATAGAGTCAAATTGTCCGTAAAAATATCGTGATCCCATATTACCATGAACAATCTTTTTTGCGAGTTGATGGCTTGTATGAGAAAGTTGCTGACTTTTATTTTTTGATCCTAAGAAAAAATGCTGACTTAGACGAGAATCTCTACCTCTACGAACTGTTTCCTTTTCAGCTTTTGCTCGTGTTCCCTTTTTTAAGTTCTTAAAAGAAAAAACTTCCCAGTCATGATGAATGACTAGCTTTTTTAGATCCCTACCTAAATGATTCTCTACAACTAAAGAATTTCCTTCTTTGGTAATAACTAATTTTCTTTTTAGTGTATGAATCGAATGAGTACCAATCAATGTTCTTTGTCGAACTGGAATTGAACCCGTTAACCATTTCCATACAGGATCTGTTTTTATACTTAATGCCCCTTGGTTTGATCGAGATCGAGAAAGATAGTTAACATAAACACTTTGGTTAGGAACTCGAATTTCTGCTCCAGATAAACTACTTGTTCGATAAATAAAGTTAAGATCAGAACGGATTTCAGTTTCACTTTTAAGATCAACAACTTGAAGAGAGTGAACTAAAACTTTAGGTGTAATACCTTCTGCTAATAAGTCGACTAGAAAAATAGCACAAGAAACAAGTAAAGAAGAAGAAATCACAATACCAATATATCGAAAAGGCTGATTTTTTTTCTTAACAAAAATTCTCCATGCAACAGGGCCAACTAGAACAGCAAAAATAGTTAATAGAACAAAAAGTAGTACTGCTGGGGGTTCACCAACTTCAACAAGAACTTTTTTAACATAACGACGTAGTCGATAAATAGACGTTGAAAGTGGTTTTTTAGCTGTCATTCCCCGACGATATGGATATTTTAAATCCTCTTTAATTGGATAAGTAGAATCTGTAATTATCAGTTCTCCATTACCAATCGGAAATCTTTTTGTTTCTCGAAAAGGAGAGAAACGACCAGTTTGTTTTTTAGGTAAAAAAGGAATTTTGTTGAATATTTTTTCAGGAGTAAACTTACTTGAATTTTTTGATGGAGTGAGAACATAAAGTCGTCCTCCCATTGATATCCAATCCAAAATAGTTTTTTTCCATAAATGATTTCCTTCTAAAATATTTGCTTGAGTAACTAAAACATTAATTCCAGCAATTGCATGCCATTGGTTTGGTAAATCTTTGGTATTGATAACTCCAAAGTCCTGCCATTTAGATCGTGGAACATGGATGTTTGTTGAGATATGTCCCAGTTTTGCGTATAAAAATCGCTTATATTTTCGATATACACGAACCCAAACTTGTTTTGATACTCCTGTATCAAGGTCAATAATATTGAGGCGAGGATTTGCATAAGAAGTTGATGTGGGAATATGAAAAAAGAAACTTTGTGTCTCTTTACTTGGAACTCGAATTTCTTTTTTTAGGTCTGCACTTCCTGTAACATGAATCATTAAACGACGTTTGATTCCTTTATTTTCGACCTTAATTTTTGTCGTTACAGTATTTGAATAAGAATCATACTTTGTAGGATAGTTATGATAAACAACAATACTTAGGTCTTGGTCGAAAATAATTCTTTTATCATTAATTCCAGCAATCAAAGATAAAGCTGGAATCATAAACAATAAAAAAAATACAAATATTTTTGAGAAATGTCTCATAAAGCTTTATTTAGAATATTTAGAATTTTAGTTGATCACTAGACATCAGAAATCCACGTTCTTTAAATCTAGAACGTGGCAAGGTTCTTAAGAAACAGATAAGACAGCTTTTTCTGAAAGACTGACTAATTCATGAATCACATCAGAAGAAAAAATTCCATCAAGTCGAGCGTTGTAATTTAAGATAACTCGATGAGATAGAACATAAGGGGCAGCTTCAACAACATCTTCAAATCCAACACCACTACGTCCATCAAGTAGAGCTAAGGCTCTTGCTACTCGAACTAACCAAATTGCTCCCCGAGGTGATGCTCCATAACGAATATTTTGACGAATACTTTTTGCATCTCCATTCGTTTCAGGATGAGTTTCACTAACTAAATGAGCAATAAATTGAGCGATAGCTTCAGGAAGAAAAATATCATCAACCATAGCTTGTGTTGCAAGAACTTTTTCTTGATTTGCAATTGGATGAATCACGACTTCTTTTTTCTTTGCTCTTGATTGAATGATTCCAAGTAAAGTCTCTTTTTCTGTTTTAGGAACATTAATTTTTACTGCAAATCGATCAAGTTGAGCTTCAGGAAGTGGATTTGTTCCTTCAAGTTCAATCGGATTCTGTGTTGCCATTACAAAGAAAGGAGCTTCTAACTGATGAGTAACACCCATTTG